>JAGQLQ010000072.1 GCA_020429235.1 Candidatus Peregrinibacteria bacterium
TCGCCGTCGGTGGCGATTGGGGTGAGCCCCATTTTTTCTATGGTCTGGAGGAGGTGGGCTAGGGTTTGTTCAACTCCTTTGGTCCACTCTTCATCTTTTTGTTGGTGTTCCAGAGCACGGCTGGCGCTTTCCAGAACGGGCAGGAGCTCTTTGAAGAGGGCGGCGTTTGCCATGGTTACAAACTGCGATCGTTCTTCTTCTGTGCGGCGTTTAAAGTTTTGAAGATCGGCCAAAGCACGTTGGCTGATGACAGTCATCTCTTCCAGCTTTTGTCTTGTTTGTTCCAATTCTTCCTGGATGGTGTCCAGGTTTATGTCTTGTTGCACATCATCTTGAGCTGATGTTTGGTCGTCTTGAGGTGGGTTTTGATCGTTCATTATTTTTCGATTAATTTTTTGATTTCTTCCATGATGGCGCGATTGAAAGGGTATTTCATTCGTGTTGGACCAAGGATTCCGAAGTATCCCTGAAAGCCATCAATGTTATAGGTGGTGACCATAAGGCTGCATGACTGGATCTGTTCCAGAATGTTCTCTTTTCCAATGAAGATTTTTACTTTGTCGCTAATGTCCAGATCGGAGAGGAGTTGGACGAAGTTGTCGTTCTTTTCCAGGACTTCAATGACCTGGCTGGCGCGGATGGAGTCGGTGGCAAATTCCGGTTGGCGCAAAACGTTGGCCAATCCTAAATAAAAGGTTCGTTTGTTGTCTGGAAGGGTTGCGAAGCTTACGTTTTCGGTGGCGCGGGTAATAAGCTCCACGGCATCGTAAATGCGGTTTTTTACTTTCTCGACTTTATACTGCTCGGTGACTTGTTGCAAAACCTCGAGTGCCTGTTTGTGTGCCTGCTCGTAATCGGCCATTTCATCAATGTAGAGACGGTATCCCTGGTCGGTCGGAACACGGCCGGCAGATGTGTGCGGCTGATAAATGAATCCTTCTTTCTCTAGAGCGGCCATGTCGTTGCGGATGGTCGCCGGGCTCACGCTGAATTTATAGCTCACCAGAATGGTGTTGGAGCCAACGGGTTCAGCCGTGTTAATGAAGTGTTTTACAATGGCTGAAAGGACCTTTTTTTTGCGGTCTTGCGTCATATTGAAGTTTTAGCACTGGGCATTATAGGGTGCCAGCTTCATTTTTACAATGTTGGTCTTGGATTCTCTGACGGACCTGTGCGGTAAGGTCGGGATTGATCTCCATGCCAAAATCCAGGCCGAATGTTTGGAGGAACCGACGGAGGATGCGGACTCTTTTTGGTCCTATTCGTTCCAGTTTGAATGCTTGTTTTTCAGAAATACTCACCAGGTCAATGATGTAAGAGATTCCATTTTTTCGAAGCTCTCTTTTTAAAGGGATGTTGTGCTTGTTGAGGTCCGGGTTATGAAGATGGTGAAATCTTTCCAGAAAATCCTGAATTCTCATACTCAAAAGGCTCGGAAGCTCTATGTTCGTTTTGGGTAAAGTCTGAACCTGGAGGGTCTTTAATATTTGTGGTTCTGTTTTTTGGCGGATAGCCTGAAGTTTTTCCAGAATTTTTTGTTGCTCTTCGTTATCCACAAAATCTGCTGCATCAACAATTTCTGCCGCGACTGCCTGGATGTCTTCTTTAAAATCTGCCATGTTACGCGGCTTGTTGTTGTTCTGTGGATTCTGGTTGAGGGGTTTCTGGGGCTGGTTGTGATTCTGGTTCTGCTTTTGCTTTGGGTACTGGTGTTGGAGTTGGAGAGGGGGGAGGGGATTCCAGGCTTTCTTTTGGAATTGATGGCTCCTGGGTCATGGATTTCACAACATTTTTTACAGGACTATCGGGAATAGCCCAATCAAGAAGTTTTTTGGTTGTGTCAAAGCTCCAGCCAAAAACTTTTTTGATGCCGTTTTGTACCAAAGTTG
>JAGQLQ010000012.1 GCA_020429235.1 Candidatus Peregrinibacteria bacterium
CCCATTGGCAACGAAATCTTTGCGTGATGGCATATCCACTCCGTACGGACACGGATTAATAAGCGGCGGAGCACAAGAAGCAAAGTAGACTTTCTTGGCGCCTGCTTCGCGCACCATTTCAATAATCTTTTTACTCGTATTCCCACGAACAATCGAATCATCCACCAGCAAAACATTACGCTTTCGCAGCTCCAGCGGAATTGCATTCAACTTATAGTGGATAGATTTCTTGCGAATCTTTTGCCCTGGCATAATAAAGGTCCGGCCAACATAACGGTTCTTCACCAATCCTTCACGATACTTCACCCCAAGAGCCTGTGCCAGCGGCAAAGCAGCGCTTCGTGAAGAGTCCGGTACCGGCACCACTACATCAATATCCAGATTGGCCTTCTTAATCTTTTTGGCAAGAGATTCACCCATTCTGAGTCGTGCTTTATACACACTCACATCATCAATAATCGAGTCGGGACGAGCCAGATACACATGTTCAAAGATACATGGTCCCCAGTTTTTCTTGGCAACCTGTTTTTTGTGAACCTGATGTTTCATGTCCACAAAATAAACTTCGCCCGGCTGAACATCCGCCACAAAATCAAACCCCATGGTATCCAGAGCCACACTTTCAGACGCAAACATATACTCCGTCAAAAGATCATGATCCCGCTTTCCAAAGCTGAGCGGACGGATTCCATACGGATCGCGGAAAGCCACCAAACCGTATCCGGCAATCATCGCAATCACGGCATAACTTCCTTTCAGCCGCTTGAACACACCCTCCATCGCCTTAAACAAAACTTCTGGTGTCAGCTCGGTTTTCCGTTGCTCCAGAATCTCATTCGCCAGCACATTTAAAAGAAGTTCCGAATCAGAAGTGGTATTCATGTATCGGATGTTTTCTTTATGAACCTCTTCTTTCAGTGATTTATAGTTTGTCAGATTTCCGTTGTGGATCAGAGCGATTCCAAAAGGGGAGTTTACAAAGAACGGTTGCGCTTCCGCCGCGTCATACCCACCGGCAGTTGGATAACGCACATGCCCAATCCCCATGTTTCCACGCAAACGAAGCATGTTTTTGGTATGGAAAACATCCCGCACCAAACCGTTACCCTTCTTCAAATGGAATCGATCCGCATACGTCATAATCCCCGCACTATCCTGCCCACGGTGCTGCAGTACAGTCAGTCCATCAAAGATCTCCTGTGCCACCTGCTTGTTCCCCATCATTCCAAGAATTCCACACATATGAAGAAAAATTAAAGATTAGGATGTTGTTTCTTTGCAGCCTTCACCACATTCTGGATCAGACATGCAACAGTCATCGGTCCGCACCCACCAGGCACCGGCGTTATCGCAGAAACTTTCTGCGAAACCGCTTCAAAATCAACGTCACCAACAATCTTCCCTTCGCTCGTCCTATTTATCCCTACATCCACAACAACCGCTCCATCCTTTACCATATCGGCACGAATAAACTTTTCTTTTCCAATAGCCACCACCAAAATATCTGCCCGTTTCGTGTGAAAAGCCAGATCTTTAGTCCGACTGTGACACGTTGTCACGGTCGCTCCGCGATTCAGAAGCATCACAGAAATCGGCTTCCCAACAATATTACTGCGCCCCACCACCACAGCCTCTTTCCCCTCAACCTCCACGCCATATTTATCGAGTATCATCATAATCCCGCTCGGCGTGCACGGAGCCAGATCTTCAAAATCTTTGCTCAAAAACATTTTTCCAAGGTTGTAAGCGGTAAACCCATCCACATCTTTTTGTGGATCGATAGCTTTCGTTACTTCCGGTTCATAAATATGATCCGGCAATGGCAGCTGCACCAAAATTCCGTTCACTGTTTCGTCCTTATTCAACTCATGAACCTTGGCAATCAACTTTTCTGTATCCAGCTCGTCCGGAGAAAAATGCATCAACTCAAAATCCATCCCAACCTTTTCACTCGCTTTCTGTTTGGATCGGATATAAGAGGAAGAAGCGGGATCATCCCCAACCTGTACAATCACAAGTTTCGGATTCACTCCTTTTTCCCGCAATGATTCAACTTCACCCCGAAGCGATTCATAGAGCTCCGAAGCGGTCTTTTTGCCATCCAATACATTCATGGATGAAAGTTGAAATGAAAAAGTAAGACGGGATGCATGCTATCACGCTGCATCTTGGGAAGCAAGCTTCTCTACGCTAAATTCAGTCAGAAAATTTTTCACCTCTGCCCAAATCAACTCAGCCGTCTCATCCTTGGTTGGTTGGAGTTGAATCACTGGCCAGTCAAACCGTTTGGCTCGCGTCCGCAAAACCTTATCAACCTTCATCACCAGTTCATCATCCGACTCATGAATATGCCCCTTTTCCTTCATATGCATCGCCCGCTCGCCAACCAGCAACAACGAAAAATCCTCCTTTAAAAGTTCTTCATTCAACGATTCAACCCAGGACTCATCCAGCCCCTTTGCTGTTCCCCAGGAAATTCCCGTTTGAGTATAATCCTCGGCCACAACAATCTTGCCTTCCGCCAGCATTGCCCGCAGTTTTGGCTCAAAATCTTTTCGATTCTGCATAAAGAGCGTTTGCAGATCTTCTTCAGAAACATCCTGAGCATGACCGCCACGCAAAATGGTATTCAGCTCGGGCCCTGTTGGCTCCAGATCATAAATTGGATATTTCAAATACACAGGGTCGTACCCTTCGCGCTGTAATCGTTCAACCAGCCGCTTTGAATGCGTCGACTTCCCAATGTTATTAATGCCGTACAGCGTCAGAAACGCTCCCTTCTTCATGTGTAGGAGATTTATGTTCTCGATCAGTTTTTAAAGCGTCCGTACTGCCAAACCCACCTCTGCTCTCACCAGTCATCTTCTCTACCTCTTCCCACGCAAACGTGTCCACTCGCACAAAAACACCCTGCGCAATCTTGTCACCACGTTCAATCTTCACGCTTTCATCCGTAAAATTATAGACCTGAATCTTAATCTCATCCTCCGGCCCACAATAATCCTGGTCAATAATTCCAATCCCATGAGGCGTCAAAAGCCCCTTCTTTTTTGGAGTGCTACTCCGAGAAGCAACAGTCAGCATATATCCTTCCGGCACCTCCACAATCACATTTCCAGGGATCAAAGCTAAAGACCCCGGCGCAATTTCAATGCTTTCTCTTGCCAGAATATCAAACCCCACCGATCCGGCAGTTTCATAGCAGGGGAGCGGCAAATCTTTATCGACTCTCTGGATTTTAACGTTGATTGGCACGGACACACTCTATATCATGGAACCCAGTAACTTCAAGATTTTAATATGAATATTTCAGCTCCAAAAATCGATTTCGCCGTCGGAGGACAGGCGGTTATTGAAGGTGTGATGATGCGATCACCCAACTATGTCACCGTTGCCGTTCGCAAAAACAAAGGCAATATTAAAGTGAAAGACCAGGATTTTCAGGGCATCGCCATGCGAATAAAGCTTTTTGGAAAACCACTCATCCGTGGTGTGGTCAACCTTTTTGAAATGATGATTGTCGGGATGAAAATGCTCAACTTTTCCGCCAGCGAATCGCTGGACGAAAATACCGACGAACCAGAAAATCAGACCAAGAAAGAGAAGATGATGACGATTCTTTCCTTTGCCGTTTCGGTGATCTTCGCGATGGGAATGAGTCTGTTTATGTTTAAATTTCTCCCACTCTGGATCACCGACTATCTCAGCTCACAGTTTCAAATCCTGAACGAGCACTTCATTCTTTTCAACTTAGTCGATGGTGTTATTAAGACCGTCTTCTTTGTGGCATACATTGGAATTTTGGGATTAACACCAAGCATCCACCGGGTTTTCCAATATCATGGAGCCGAACACAAATCCATTTACACCTACGAAAGAGGACTGGAACTCACTCCGGAAAACGCCAAGAAACAAACACGTTTCCACCCACGATGCGGAACCAGCTTCATTCTGGTGGTCTTCCTTATTAGCATTATGGTCTACACCTTCGTGCCGCGGCAAGAAACGTTCCTGCTCACATTTGCTACTCGCGTACTGTTCCTTCCACTCATTGCTGGAATCGGATACGAATTCCTCAAGTGGAGTGCCAAGCATCAGGACAGCCTTTTCGTCCGGGCACTCACAGCACCGGGACTCTGGTTCCAACGACTTACAACCAAAGAACCGGATCTTGAACAGTTGGAAGTGGCACTCAGTGCTCTCAAAAAAGCACTCGAATTAGAAGAAAATAAAAATCCACAACTCGGCAAAGTCGCCGTTGATGTCGCATAAACTTTGACACGCTCAATGAACGAATCGATCAAAAAAAATATTCCCATCATTGTGGCAGTCACCATCGCCGTGATTGTTCTTATCTGGTATGTAGCCAGCGGCCGCAGTAGCTTCGACACATCCACCCGTGAACTCGCTACCCAGGAAGATGTCCAGGAGGTCGACATCAGCGATCCGCAGCTCATCACCATCACCTGCAAAGACGGCCAACAATACAAAATCCTCTTCACCGAAGGCCAGGACAACTATGACGACCTCATCTTCAACAACTGCGGTGAAGCCGGGGCAATTGACCCCCAGCAATAAAAAAAAGCGCCGACTTTCATCGACGCTTTTTCTCTAATGTTCCAAAATTACAGCTCACCCATCACAGAACTCATATCCAACTTAATCCCAGGGCCCATGCTGGTTGAAACAGACATGTTTTTCACGAATGTTCCCTTCACGGCAGCTGGTTTTGCGTCGACGACAGCCTTAATAAAAGCCTTCAGGTTTTCTTTCAGTTCAGCCTCTCCAAAAGAGACCTTCCCAAAAATCTGATGGATTTGACCCTGCTTGGTCGTTCGGTATTCAACACGTCCTTTCGCAATCTCCTTAATGGTGTCACCAGGAGTTGGAGTAACAGTTCCAGCCTTTGGATTCGGCATCATTCCTTTGGTTCCAAGTGTCTTAGCAACTTTACCAAGATCTTTCATCACATCTGGAGTCGCAACAACCACATCAAAGTTCAGGAATCCTTTGCTGATTTCCTCAATCAAATCTTCATGACCAGCCTTTACCGCTCCTGCATCCATAGCCTCTTTCACCTTGGAATCAGGAACGATCGCTGCAACACGTACAGACTTACCAGTTCCATGTGGAAGTGTAATCGTATTACGAACCAATTGATCCGCATGAGTTGGATCAATTCCAAGTCGCATGTGAATTTCACATGTGCTGTCGAACTTCGTGGTAGAAGTCTCTTTTAAAAGTTGAACTGCTTCATCGAGAGTGAAGCTCTCTTTCCCTTCAAGCTTTTCAAGAACTTGTCGGTATTTTTTACCATGCTTTGGCATAATAATGTTGGTTGCGTGGTCAAACGGCTTTCGAGGCCTCCCACATTAAAACAAATTGTTATTATTTTTTTGCGAGCAATCGCTTCTTCTTGCGGCTATATTCAGTCTGGATAATACCCCAGTGAAGAAGCCACAGCGGCAACCCTACCACAATGGAACTAATACTGGAAGCCAATTCTCGCTTGATATTATTTTCTCGATTTTTTCGATTTTGCTCTTCAACCTGCTGTTCGCATTCAGCAATCTCTTCATCGGTTCTTTCCATCTGCTCATCCGATCCCGGACGGACATAGTATTTGTCGCAAATCCCACCAGAAAGCGGAACTGAATAATATCGGTCTTCATCCACCTGGAATACATAGTTTTCCAGTACGTTGTTCACTAATCCAACCGTTCCCACCACAAAAACAATCAATCCAATCATAGCAACCAGATACAAATACACATTGCGAATTATTCGCAATGCGTGTCCGCCACCTCTCGTGTGTCCTTTTGGAGCCATAATCAGTCTTCTACGTTTACGCCCATGCTTCGGGCAGTTCCAGCAATAATCTTAATTGCCGCGTCGATATCGTTGGCATTCAGATCAGGCATTTTGGTCTCAGCAATCTCCTTCAACTGTGCTTTTTTGATAGTTCCCACTTTTGTCTTATTTGGCTCTCCTGAACCTTTATTAACATTAATCGCCTTCAAAATCAGAGTGGCAGCAGGCGGAGTTTTGAGGATGAAAGTAAAACTTCGATCCGCAAAAATAGTGATTTCCGCAGGAACAACAGTGTCGCCCATAGGTGCAGTTTGAGCATTAAACTGCTGACAAAACGCCTGAATATCAATACCGTGTGGTCCAAGCGCTGTACCAACCGGTGGAGCTGGATTAGCCTTCCCGGCAGGAAGTTGAATTTTTACAACTGTTAATACTTCTTTAGCCGCCATATTAATTGTTATTTACGTGTTTAAGTACCCAAGAAGAGACTCTATAAAGCTGTGAAGCCTTTTCTCGTAGGTCAGAGCATACACACTTTCACGTGTCTTGACAACCAAAAAAGCACGATCCGGGATATCAGTATAATTCACATAAAATGACCCGTCTCCATAATCATTGGTCTCATTAATTCCCACATTCAAGCCATTTCGCGCTTTATCCTTTATATAGATATAAATTTCATTGGCCAAAAGGTCGCTGTCTCCATGAAATTCATAGAACAGAGCAATCTTTTCTTTATTATCCTGAAGCAGATTTTGCTGAACCACTTCCACACTCTGGAAATCTCTTAAATCCACCCGCTCAAAAAGGATGCCATTAAAAGGAACCCGTTGAAGCGTGACATTCTGAAACCCACTCAACCCAATCAACCCAAAAGATATCTCTGCCTCAGCTGTCGTAGTTGGTTCTTCTGTTGTAGAAGGGCTTTCTCCATCATTTTCTTCAAAGTCGCCAAGATCAAAAGAAATATCGGTAGCTTCATCAATGCCTTTATCCTCAACCTCTTCACCAGCTAATTCGTCAAAAGTAATACTCCAGTCATGAGCAGGTTGTTCATCTTCAACCACTTCCTCCCCATTGTCATCAGCAGAGAGGAGATTTGTCCCAACATCTTCAATTGTCCCATAATCGTTTACCAAAAATTCAGCGGCAATCACAACCACAATCACCGTAACAAAGAGCGTGAAAAGGTTTGATTTACCCATAAACGTCAAAATTATTTCTTTTTGACCTGTGTGAAGTCCAATTCAACTGGAGTTTCACGTTCAAAGATTGAAATAAGCACTTTAATCTTACCTTTCTCTTCATCCACTTTATCCACGACTCCATCGTAGTTGACGAAAGGTCCATCCAAAATTTGAACAGTGTCGCCTTTGTTGAAGTCGATTTTGAATTTCGGCTCCTGTTCACCCATTCGTCTTTTAATAACTTTGAACTCTTCTGGAGAAACCGGAACAGGAGTTGTTCCTGATCCCACAAACCCAGTCACGTTTGGTGTGTTTCGAACCACATACCAGGAGTAGTCAGTTACTGTCATTTCAACCAAAACATATCCTGGGAAAATTCGCTTTTCTTCAGTCACGGGTTGCCCTTTCTTAATCACAATCTGTGTCTCTTTTGGAACCACAACATCAAAAATCAAATCCTGCATACCAAGCGATTCAATACGTTGCAGAAGCGCTTCACGCACTGCATCTTCATATCCGGAGTAGGTGTGGACAACATACCAATGTCGCCCTGTATTTTCAGCCTGTTTCGCCATGAGTTAAGAAAGATTAAGTTGATGATTCTTCAGGCGCTGGCTCTTCCCCAGCCGCCTCAGGAGTTGTTGTTTCAGGACTATCTGTGGCTGGAGCATCTTCTCCTCCAACTTCAACGGTTGCTACACCATCAGACGAAAGTGTTCCGACATCAATAATCGGCACACCGTCTTCATCAATTTCCGGAGTTGTAACAGTCTGAACCTCTCCATCGGTGGTTTGTACAGATGGAAGAGACTGCTCTGGAGCAACATCCAAAAGTGCACGATATCCGGTACCAAAAATAAAGTCCAAAATTCCAATAAGAATCGCCACAGCAAATACAAATCCAAGAACCAGAAATGTCAATCTTACAGCCGTATTTTTGGTCGGCCACTGAACCTTTCGGATTTCGGAATAACTATCTTCAAAATATTGAATCAGTCCATTCTTCTTGTTCTTTTTTGCAGCTGCCATAATCGTGTTAAATAAGATACCTTTAAAAAGCCCGCGGGCCAACGATTAGAAGTATACTCAGCCATAAAAGAAATGCAAGTAAATTAATTGGCGCACGCCACCTTTGACCAAAACGCAAAAAATTGGTAAAATATAAGGATTAATTGCGCCTTTACTTGCGCCCGATGAAAATTTTCAAAGAATCGATTTTTGTGCTCACATTAATGGTGCTCGCGCTCAGCATGGGATCTCTTCCCGCGGCAGCACAGAGTCTTTTCCCTTTGCCGGACGCAAGCGTCTACGGAAACGTCCCTGCCCCGGCTGCCGGCGGAACTGCCGAACAACAGTTTGCTCAACTGGTATGGGGAACGGTCCTCAATGTCCGCTATATCATTGGAGCTGTCGCAGTCGCCATGATCGTCTACTCAGGTTTTCGCATGGTTACAGGATGGGGAAAAGAGGATGTCTATTCACAACAACGAAACAGCATCCTTTATGCGGTTATTGGCTTGGCTATAGTGGCTATGGCGAGTGAATTTGCCAATGTTTTCCAGGTGGATTGTCCGCAAACTCTTCCGGGCCAGACAGCCATTCCATGTACGGAAGGCGGATTCCTGGCCAACTCCAATGCACTCATCCGAACAGCACTCCTTTTTGACCAAAGAACCCAGATCGTCATCACTTTTGTGAAATATATTGTGGGAGCAATTGCCGTGCTGGTCATTATCCGTAGCGGATTCAGAATGATTACCATGACAGGGGCGGAAGACAAAATCGCCCTCGACAAAAAAAATCTGGCCTACGGAGCATTTGGACTTTTCCTCATTATCATCGCTGATACAGTCATCAGCCAGGTCCTCTACAAAGTTGATCTCAACAAATATCCAGGAGTTCAGGGAGCGCAACCGGCTTTCTCGGCAGAAAGAGGTGTTGAAGAGATTATTGGATTCACCAACTTTGTCGTGAGTATTGTTGGACCAATCGGCGTTTTAGCACTTTTGGCAGGAGGAGTTATGTACATTGCGGCAGGAGGACAAGAAGACAAGATGGAACGTGCAAAAAGGCTGGTTTTTGCGGCAATCACCGGATTAGTCGTTATTTATGGAGCATTCGCGATTGTCAGCACCTTTATCGTTGGAAATTTTGAAGGTTAACATGAACAAACAATCCCAAAAATCAGAAGTAAAACATTTTTTAAAGTCATTGATTGTCTATCTGTCTCTGGCGTCAACATTGCTGACTTTCGCAGTACCGGCATTGGCCCAGGACACACAGCCATCAACCGGAACAGACACGCAAACATCCCAGCCACAAGGAGATGGACAAAGCTCATCAACGGTAGAAGGATCAGGATTTCTCCAAAACTCTCTTGGCCAAATCAACGAAGGCGCAAACCTCCCGGGATTTGAGACAGCAGGCCATGCCCAGGCCTCATACGCTTTTGGGGCAAGCAATATTACAAGCGCAATTTTCTATGTTGTTGATCTCCTGAAATACCTTCTTGGAACGGTTGCTGTTGTTGTCATCATTGCCTCTGGACTACGTCTCCTCACAGCGGCGCGCCAGGTTGAAGAGGTCGCAACCCAGCAGAAAGAAAATCTTAAATATGCGGTTATCGGTCTCCTTATCATCATTGTGGCCGACACAATGGTAAAACAGGTTTTCTTTGGAGAGCAGGGAGAGGTTTTCCGCAGCCAGGCAGATGCCCAGCTGGCAGCAGAACGTGGAACCGAACAGTTGGAAGGTCTCTACAATTTCTTCCAGATCTTTGTTGGGGTCATCGCGGTTCTCATGATTATTATTTCCGGTGTTCGCATGGTCGCCAGCGGAGGAAACGAAGAAACAATGAGCAGCAGCAAAAAAAGTATTATGTGGGCAGTTATTGGAATCGTTTTAATTGGAATTTCTGAACTGGTTGTGAAAGATATTGTTTTCCCAAATCAGGGATCTTCACTACCAGATACCCAGCAGGCAGCAGCGCTCATTATAAGCCTCACCAACTTTATATCTGGATTTATTGCAACCGCAGCAGTGATCGCTTTTATGTATGGAGGATATCTTTACGTTATTGCAGCCGGTCGTGAAGATCAGGCCGGGAAAGCAAAAAAGGTGTTTCTGGGAGCAACAATCGGTCTCCTTCTGGCACTTGCGGCTTTTGCCATCGTCAACACTTTTATCTCTCTCGATTCGGGTATCGAATCAGTTGGTGGAGAATCAGCATCGGATAGCCTCCCGACTGAATTTCCCTTCTAGTCTCCACTTGTGAAAAATCGCAAAAAAAGGTAAAATATACAGATAAATAAAAACAAAAATGAGAAAAAATATCACAG
Source organism: Candidatus Peregrinibacteria bacterium (assembly GCA_020429235.1). Taxonomy (GTDB): domain Bacteria; phylum Patescibacteriota; class Gracilibacteria; order UBA1369; family UBA1369; genus JAGQLQ01. The sequence goes on from JAGQLQ010000012.1 coordinate 10,337, forward strand.
CACTCAGACCTGTTTACCAGTCAATCATTGTTGGACTGGCTTTATTGCTTTCTGTATCAACCTTTACCGGAACCGCACGCGCGGACTTTTTGGGATGCGCGATTAGTGGTGCCAATATTGGAGACTGTTTAAATCAGGAAAGTGAAGATCAAACCAGTTTCACCAATTTTGAAGGTGGACTCCAGGCTCCAAGTTCGGAAGGATACAGCGCCGGGTTGGTTCAGGTTCAATCTGGACGGGAGTTTGTTGTGAATGTGATTAACTTCGTTGCCGGATTTCTGGGACTCATCGCAATGGCGATCATTATTTATGGTGGATTTTTATACGTTACAGCAGCCGGGCAGGAAGACCAGGCATCTAAAGGAAAGAAGAGCGTTACCTATGCCGTTATCGGTATTATTTTAATTCTTGGATCGTACGCGATCGTCAACACCATTCTTTTAGCTCCTTCTGGAACTGACAATGAATCTCTTTCCGGATCTGCCCCAACATCCGGGCCGGCAGGAAGTGCTTCGCAACAACAGGCTCAACGCCGTGCGCTCTTTAATCTCGCTTCACAAGAAGTGAACGAAGCAGCAACCAAATATGCGCGGGCATACCAAAACTGGGTCGCAATCCAGTTGGATATTCAGGAACTCCGACTCGTACCTGAACCAGCAACAGCAAGCGATTTGCTTTCTTCTCTCCGCGGAAAACTTCAGGTTCTCCGAAGAATTCAGCAGGAGGCAGGACAGTTTAGCAAAGTCAATGAATCCACCCGCCAGGCAATTGTGGTACTTGAAGCATTTATCCGAAACTCAGAACAAACACTGGCAGAAGCAGAACCTGGACTCCTTCAGTCTTTGTTACATGGAAGCAATCCATTTGGAAACTTCGACGACTTTGTGGAAGATAACATCGATAACCTTGGAAACCCAAACAGTCTTGCTACAGCATCAAACCAGGATTTTGCCCTTGCGATTGTTGAAGTCCGACAACAAATGGAAGACCTTGAATCACGAATCAATCAGGCCGCCGCATTGGAGCAGTTGGCAGAAGTGAAACTGGCATTCGACTCAGTTGATCAACTTCTTTCAAATCAGGCAACTGGAACATCAGTTTCTGATGCGAACCTCTCAAGTACTGTTACAAACCAGGATGTACTCCTGCTTTTGAAAGCAATGGCAGAACTGGCCGATGCCGTAAGTGAAATTCAATTCATTCACACGGTTATTACTGCCGATCAGACTGAAGGAAACGCTCCACTCATTGTGCAGTTGGACGGCCTCCAGAGTCTGGATCCACTCAACAGAACCATCCAGGCAAACCAATACAAATGGGATTTTGGAGACATTGGAAACAAACCAAGCGACCTTTACGGACTCAATGAAAACACCGGACCATCTGTGGTTCACGTCTTCACCGAGCCGGGAACCTACGTTGTAGAACTTCGCATCGAAGCTCCAACAGCTGGTGCCGACGAAACAGCAATTGCCGATGGAATCGCCTACCAGCGAATTACCGTCCAACCACCGGTAACCAGAATCAGCCTGAACGCCAATGTTGGACAACAACAGTTCGCACTCCGAAACTATGATCCAAACACCGGGAATCTTCTGGTTGATCGAGGCGTCCTGAAAGTAACACCATCAGAAGCATCTGCAGGAATTGAATTCGATGCCTCTGCAACAGACGCGACCCGAATTCAATCCGTCCGGTGGGATTTTGGAGACAACACTCCGGAAGTATTTGGAAGCGGACCTTCAATCGAACTCAAACAGGAACATGCATTTGGTGAAGTCGGATCATACACTGTCGTTCTGGAAGTAACCGACATTCAGGGCAACGTAGACCGGAAAATCGTAACAGTGGTTGTTGACACCCCAATTGCCCGTATGAACATTAATCCGGGAAACAACATTTTCGTAAACCAGGAGTTCACCCTTGATGCCAGCACATCAAGCAGTGAAGGTGGACAAATCGAAAGTTACCGATGGGTTCCATCAAGCGATACAGGCCTTGAGTACGACGGCCCGATCGACTTTGAAACCTTTAAGGCAAAGTACATTCAGCCTGGACTCAATAATATTGAACTTCAAGTCACCGACAACCTGGGTGGCGAAGATTCAGCCAGCGTTAATATTGTGGTCGAATCCAAAGCTCCGGTAGCTCAATTTAAATACAAAGTACCAAAAGAGAGCCAACCGGCCGTCTTCGCTTTTGACGGATCTCTCAGCTACGATCCGGATGGAGAAGGAGAACTGGAATATCAATGGGAAGTAGATGGTCAGGAATCAGGACAAAATTTTGAATT
>JAGQLQ010000013.1 GCA_020429235.1 Candidatus Peregrinibacteria bacterium
CCTTTTTCTTGGCAGCAGCCTTACGCTTAGGAGCAGCCTTTTTCTTAGCTGCAGTCTTCCGTTTAGGAGCAGCTTTTTTAGCTGCAGGTTTGCGCTTAGGAGCAGCCTTCTTGGCAGCAGCCTTACGCTTTGGTGTAGCCTTTTTCATAGACTTTTTGTTAGGGGTTGCGTTCCGTTTATATTGTGATTTTTTAACATTTTTAACAGCCTTCTTCACCTCTTTACTCACGACTTTTCCAGCCTCTTTGGCACTCTTTTCAATAACAGCCTGAATATCTTTCCAGTCCATTTTAAAGAGCTTTTCCAGTTTTTTTTCAACATCCTTATTCAAAATCCCGGACTTTCGGGCTTCCTTTACTGCCATTTCTACCAACTGTTCATAGTTTTTCTTGAGCATCTTTCCGGTCTTCTCAAGATTTTCCTCTTCCAATGCGTTCAAAATAGCCCCACGCACATCCATGTAGGTTGCCACCGCTTCATCAGAAACCTCTCCCCACACCTCTTGCACACGCTTTTCCACTACTGGTCGTTTTTCTTTATAGAGCTTCGCCAACTGATCCATATGCTTCTTCGCTTCCCGATCCACCTCTTCTTTATGAGTCGCGTAGTATCCTGCCCCGGCAGCCAAAGCCGCTCCAATCATAGATAAAAGTACAATTCCTCCATTCCCCTTTTTTGCAGACGTTTTCTTTGAGGTCGATTTTTTCGCAGCCATAGCAAAAAACAGTTACAATATATATTGTATCTATTATAAAACTATTTTAGAGGAAGAGCAATCACCTCTTTACGCAACACGACTATAACGTGGAACAGGTGTTAGACGTTTTGGCAGTGGCTTCACCGGATTTTTCTGCATGCCGTTCAAAGAAACCTCCGGCTTCTCAAAGAGCGGATCCATAATTCGTCCAAGACTTTCCACAATAGAACTCTTCCAAACAACCTTCGTTGGCTGACCTTTTTGCGCTGGGATATACATCTTCACACATTCATTAAGACCTGCCCGTCGCATTCCGGCACATTTTGCTTTCAGCTGATGTTCAGCATCTATAAGCCGTCCAATCAGATCCATGTTATTAGGATTATTCGCGAGAACCTTTCTTCGGGTCTGCAATTTTTCCACAAGTATATGCTCCATATATTGAACAGGATGCCACTTCAAAGGCACTTCCATATTGGTCGGCACGCCATTCATTTCCAGGATCTCACCATATTTTAATGGCTCTGGTCGGGCAAAACTCATATCAACATTGGCATTTCCAAGACCTTTCTTCTCACGATTAACAGCAATTTTTGCCGCAAATTCAAGTTGTCGCTTCACCTCCGGCTTCAACACATATGCTCGATTTTTCAGATCCTTCACAATGAAAGGAGTTCCCTTAATCCGATCCAGCTGTCTCATCACCGCGGCTTCTGCAAATGGTGAAAGATTCGATCTCTGGATATCTCCAATCAGTGCGTCTTTTGGCCGAACGCCCTGAAGAGGACGATATATGGCAGAAAGATAGAGCGGACCGGAAGCCAGCTCTGGTGCCATTTCAGCAGGAACAGTCTTCTTTGCTGCAACTTCTCCTCGTTTCTTTGCGCTCAATTCATCCATCTTTCGGGCCTTGGCCAGACTCGTGTTCATCTCTTCAGCAAAATCAGGATGGTCAATGACCAAAATAAGTCCATCGCCAGTCTGCTGGGAAACAGAGAACGGCATCTGATCAACACCACGACTCTTCCATCGTTTCAAAACACCTTGAGCCGCAGCTTTCACAAACATTGATTGTCCGGACTCAGTAACAGCTTTATCCATAACAGACCAGAAGGTCTCGCCACCCTTCACGCTCATCTTGCGGTTCAACCGGAACAGATTTGCAAACTGCTTGGAAGGATCTTTCTCAAGGAAACTCATATCCACGCGGTGGCTCGCCCGCACCACTTCATTGCCAGTGCCAATGTTGGTCGGCATAATCTTGCCATCAATTGGATTATCAGCCTTAAACATATTGTTCTTGGCATACTTGTTTGGAGCAATGCTATCACCAGGATTTTGGTCCGGTTGAATAAAGGTCGGATTCTTGTGTTGATGGAACTGTGGATCCAGATTGTAAACCGGCGGTTGCCAGTAACCTTGTGTTCCCTTTCCAGGGTTCCCGGGTTTTTGAGGAGCTCCGTCCTGGTTTCCATGACTGTTTTCTTCACCAGCCTTACCTTTGTGGTTCAATCCACTTCCAGCACCAGCGGTCTTATGGGCCACATTCATAATATCCAGGATATCAGCCCAATAAGTGACAGCCTCAATCGTTACAGCATCTCCAGGTTTTCCAACATTATGAACATTTCCATACCCCTTCGCTTTCATCTCATCAACAAACTTTTGCCCATATTCATACGCATCTTTGTGAGCTTCCCAATAATCCTTTACTTCAAAAATTGGTTTACCAGACCTGTCGTAAACAGCAGTACCATCAGCATTTTTCTTCATCACGCGAACAGTCGGCGACCATGGTTGCTTGAACTCCTTACTAATCGCAATCGAACTCATCAAAAATCCATGATCCGGATGTGAAGGATTATTCTTAATCTCTTGAATCTGCTGTGGACTCAAACCTCCAAACTTCTTCATAGCCACAGCATAAACACCAATGCTGATCTTCTTATTTAAAGCAGCAATCTCTTTTGTCTGATCAGGATTTGCTCCATTGGTTGCCATGCGCAAAAACTGTCCATTCACCCCAGCACCGTAACGACCCAATGTAAATTTCCCATCTTGAACGAGTTTCTTCAGCAGGAAGTTTTTTGGATCCACACTTGATGCATCAAATTCAGCCATTTTTTTTGGCACGGTTACCGGTTGAGGATCCGGCGATGGTCCTGGTTGTGGCTTTGGCTGAGGAAAACTGGTTGGAAGCGGTTTCGGTGGAGCAGTCGTATGGACAATTGATGGTGTTGGCGTCGTTGGTGTGTGCGGATTTTCTACAGTATCAGTTGTCTTGGATGCGCCAAAAAATCTTTTCCCAACTGCGGCAGCTCCCAGCGCTGTAAGTCCGGCAAGAGCAAGAGCAAGAGCCCGGTTTCGCTGTCCACTTCTCCTCTTCGAAGGAATAGTAAGCCGTTTCGTATCATCACTCGATTTACCCTTCGGCAACTCTACAAGTGGCTCTTCATAAACCTCTTCTCTTGCTTTGGGAGGAAGAGTCTTAGGTTGCGAAAGAACAACGCTCGGCTCCTTTGGATTATAGTTTGATTCAGAAGCGAGAGGTGGCCGCATTGGTGGAACATGGGCGCTTAAATCACCGGCACGCTTGCTGGTTGGCTGTTGAATAACAGCTGTTTTCTCATCATCATAAAGCTTGCCAACTGGAATAATTGGTTGAGGTTCAGCTTTAGGCCGTTTTTCCGGAACTGCGGCAGGAGCCGGCTCCACAACCGGTTCATTAACCCAGGTCTCTTCATCCTCAATCTCCTCTTTTCCTTTCCCGGAAGCGCTCCGAATACTGTCCGGAGCATCTGGAAGGGTTGGTCGGAGGCTATCTTCTTCAGTTTCAACAGATGGAAGTGTCGCCCCAAGATCCACGGTTGGTTCATCATCAATTTCATGAGGGGTTGATGCAATCTCTACATCTACTCCGCTATCACTCTGAACCTGCCCCACGCTTGGCTCTGGCGTAAAACGAACACTTTCAGGGCCGGTAGATCCTTGAACTAAAACTTCCCGTTCCTCGTGTGATTGAGGAACATAAATCGGCATTTTAGGAATCGCCACATCCACTGGCGGTGACGTAAAAAGTCCGTCAGTTTGTGTATCAACTCGTTTAACTACACCAGCAGCTCTCATTTTACGCGTTACTTTCCGCTTTTTTTCATTAGGACTTGGAATCCGGTAAAGACCCTCTTTTTTTGTAGAAGGAGCTTCAGGAAGTGGATCTGAAGGTGGAGGAACATCACTGTCCTCTGGCTTCAATCCATCAATAATAGTCCGCCCCCGGGGCTGAACTTTCTGCTTTTTAGCATATTCATAAAACAGTTCTCTCGCCCGGACGCTGCCGGCAACATCTCCTAAAAGTTTTATAGCAACTTGAAGATCTTCATTGCGAAGGCGGGCTACAGCCTCTTCAAATTCCAGTGTGCCAAGCTCAAAATTCTGTGCCTGATTGGCATACATTCGGTAAAACGCTTCACTCTCATTGCGAAGAAGAATCTCTGCCACTTCATCAAAAAGAGTCCTCAAAACAGAAAACATAATAGTTTTATTCCGCAAATGCGCCTCTGGAACATCTTTCAGACGCTCCCGGCATGCCTGCTTCACAAAAACCAAAGGACTTCTCACTATGTGAGTAATATGTTCGTAGTGTGCCACATTTCTTGCCAGAGCAGTGGAAACAATTTCCTGGAAAATATCTTGTGTAATACGTTCACTCTCCTGAAGTCCCAAATCCTCAAGGTCGATATAAGGATTGGTAGTATGTTTTTTTGAAGGACCTTCTTTAGACATAGAGTAGGGCAGTTATGACTTTGTATCTACACACATAATATAACTCAAACCCATGCAGAACATTACTGCATCCCACCTGTGGTGAACCATACTACACAGAAAACTTCAATAATGTCAACATTAGAAAAGATCAAGAATAAAGTCCTTGAAACCGCAACTAAGTTGCATTAATATGAAGCCATGTCAACACAGGATACAATCGAATCATTACGGCAAAAAGGTTTCCGTATAACCAATATACGCCGAAAACTTATAGAAATTTTCTCAACCGGGAAAAAGCCACTTTCAGTACAAGAGTTGATTGAAAAACTGGCCAAGAGCGACATTACTGCTAATAAAACCACTATCTACCGTGAAGTCTATTTTCTTTTGGAACAGGATATTTTAGTGGAGATCGATTTTGGAGATAGAAAAAAGCGCTACGAATCAGCAGAGAGTGAACATCACCACCATATTATCTGTCTAAAATGCTCAAAGGTTCAGGACATTCATTTAGAAAGCGACCTTTCTGAAGATCAAAAAAAGATTGAACAAGAGACTAATTTTACAATCACCAACCATACCCTTGAATTCTTCGGGCTTTGCAATACCTGTCATACAACTCCTTAAATTTCATTTCTTATGAAAAAGCTCATATCCCTTTTATCACTCACAATACTTCTCTCTGCCTGCGCACCTGCAAGCACACCTTCAGACGACGAATTTACCATTGCCGCCAGCTTCTATCCATTGGCAGAAATGGCCAGAAATGTTGCTGGAGACCATGCTGAAGTTATTACTATTACTCCTGCCGGCAGCGATCCTCACGAATACGAACCATCTCCAAAAGATATTGCCGCTATCAGCGAGTCGGATCTCTTTATTTTCAACGGAGCAGGACAAGACCCATGGGCCGAAAAATTAGAACTCGAAAATACCGCTATCATTCATATGACCGAAAATTTCTCGCTCCTGGAAGGGGAAGACCACGACCACGAAGAAGAGGGAGAGGACCATGACCACGAAGAGGAGGGGGAAGACCATGATCATGAAGAAGAGGAAGGTCACCATCATGAATTCGATCCGCACATCTGGCTGGATCCGACACAGGCGGCTCAAGAGGTAGAAATTATTGCTGAAAAAATGATAGAGGTTGATCCGCAAAATGCAGCGATCTACCAGGCAAACGCAGATGCGTACAAACAGGAACTTCTGCAACTTGATAGCGAATACAAGGAGACACTCGTATCATGTCAGAAAGACAGCATTATTACTGCGCACGCGGCATTTGGATACATGGCTGCCCGATACGGATTTAATCAGATAGCCATTGCCGGACTCTCTCCAGAGCAGGAACCATCTGCCCGTAAGTTGGCAGAAATCGCTGATCTCGCCGAAGAGGAAGACATTAAATATATCTTCTTCGAAACACTCACCAGTCCACGTATTAGCGAAACACTGGCTCAGGAAGTTGGAGCACAAACTCTTTTGCTGGATCCTGTTGAAGGTTTAACTCAAGAGCAGATTGCTGCTGGTGAAAACTATGTTACAGTAATGCGCAGCAATCTTAAAAATTTAGCCATTGCTCTTGAGTGCGAATAGAAAGAGTTCGAACAGTAAAAATAAGCCATGTATTGAGGTATCTGGAGTCCATTTCAAATATGGAGATATCGCTGTCCTTGAAGACATATCTTTCACGGTAAACGAAGGTGAATATATTGGAATAATTGGACCAAATGGTGGAGGAAAAACCACCCTCCTGAAGCTCATTCTCGGTCTGCTTAAACCTACAAAAGGGACCATTAAAATCCATGGACAAAAAGTGGAAGAGTTAAAAGATAGATCTTTTATTGGCTACGTACCGCAACGCGCGTCACAGGCAAACACAGACTTTCCGGCAACAGTGGAAGAGATCGTATCGAGTGGACGCACACCAAAAGCTGGATTCTTAAATCACTTCACTGCCCACGATCGCGAAAAAATCGATTGGGCTATGGAGATAGCGGATGTCACCAGTTTTAAGAACAAACTTATTGGTGAACTTTCTGGTGGACAACGGCAACGCGTTTACATTGCGCGCGCTCTGGCTGGAGATCCGGAAATCCTTTTTTTGGACGAACCAACTGTTGCTATCGATGTCACCCAAAGCAACAAATTCTATGAATTCCTGCGTGAGATTAACAAAAAAATGGGAATCACCATCATGTTTATCTCTCACGACATTGAATGCGTGGCTAAAGAGGTCAGCTCTGTTTTATGTGTAAACAAACATCTTGTCTGCCACACATCCACCAAAGACTTATACACAAAAGGCCACCTGGAAAAACTCTATGGAAAAAAAATCACACCAGTCCACCACCATCACCACCATGAATAAGATCAAAAAAATAGGAGCAATTTTTGCGCTTTTCCTTACAATATCAGCACCTGTGCCAACACACGCGCAAGACACAGAAATGGAAGATCTGGATCCATCAGAAATGCAATTCATCATTCCTCCGGAAACGTATGACACCGCAATAGTTGAAGAGGTAACAGATAACGGAGAAGCGCAGGATGTCCGTCTTCGCATCAATAGCGGTGAGGAAAAAGGCAAGTTCATTAATGTCCAGCATGGCCAGTTTTTCTCCATTACCGAAGAGCAAAAAGTCAGCAAAGGTGAAACGGTTATCATCTCCAAAGGAACCAGCGGCGACCTGGTTCAGTACATGATTCAGGATCACTACCGCACACCGGGAGTACTCCTCATTCTCCTTTTCTTCATTGCCACCGTTTTAATTTTTGGCCGCAAAAAAGGATTCATGTCACTCGTGGGCCTTTCGCTCACCATCATCGTACTCATCTTTTTCATTATTCCGGCCCAGGTCGCCGGAGCAAATCCATTTGTTGTGAGCATCATTGGGGCATTTTTTATCGCTCTTCTCTCGCTCTACCTTTCACACGGATTTCAAAGGCGCACAACCATCGCCCTCATCGCGACGCTCATAACCCTTATTATATCAGCCATCCTGGCCATTGTTTTTGTGGAACTCACCAAGCTGAGCGGAGGCGGTAACGAAGACACATTCTTCCTCCAGTTTGGCGAACTGGGGCATATCAATATAAAAGGACTGTTATTGGGAGGGATTATCATCGGGGCACTTGGTGTTTTGGATGACATCACCACAGCCCAGTCTGCGGCAGTGGAAGAGATTCACAAAGCCGACAAAAAACTGTCCCAAAAAGAGCTGTTCCAGAGAGGAATTTCTGTTGGAAACGAACACATTGCATCACTCGTGAATACGCTCGTTCTGGCCTACGCCGGAGCATCCTTCCCGCTCCTGCTCTTCTTTAGTGTGGAAGGATTGGTACCGCTCTGGGTTACACTCAACAAGCAGTACATGGTTGAAGAAATTGTCAGAACATTGGTGGGAAGTACCGCGCTCATTTTTGCAGTACCGATCACCACCTGGCTGGCAGCCTGGTCTTTCACCCGCAAACGCTCATAATACAAACCCATGCTCGAAATTTTCCAATACGATTTCATGGTCCGCGCCTTCATAGCGGGAACTATCACCGGTGTCATTGCACCGATTATTGGATCGTTTCTGGTGGTTCGCAGGCTTTCACTCATGGCTGAAACGCTGGCGCATGTATCACTTTTGGGTGTGGCAATTGGACTTTTCGCTGGCGTGCAACCGGTTATCACAGCCACAGCAACAGCCGTACTGGCATCGCTCGGAATCGAGAAAATCCGTACGGGGAAAAAGATTTTTGGAGAGTCCGCGCTCGCGCTCTTTTTCTCAGGGAGTTTGGCCGTGGCATCAATCCTCATGAGTCTCTCAAACGGCTTTCGCAGTAGTTTGTTCAGCTTTCTCTTTGGGAGCGTCACCACCGTCACGCAAACCGATCTTGTGCTCATTGCTGTTCTTGCGCTTATTCTTGTCGCAGCAGTTTTCTTTACCTATAAGGAACTTTTCCTCGTCTCATTCGACGAAGAACTCGCCCAGACAGGAGGGATCAACGCGCGCCTCATCAACCTCATCCTGGTCATTCTGGCCGCCATCACGGTCTCACTTTCCATCCGCATCGTCGGAATCCTTCTCATCGGCGCGCTCATGATTATTCCCGTCGTTACCGCAGTTCAAATCGCCAAGAGTTTCAAGCAGGTCCTGGCCTACTCTATTGTGGCCTCGCTTCTCTCCGTCATATCGGGACTCTTCATCTCCTACTACCTGGACCTCCCAAGCGGAGGAACCATTGTCTGTATCGCGCTCGGCCTCTTCCTCATCAGCCTCATCGCCTCCAGAAAGTCATAGCTAGCAGCCCTCCTTGGTAAAAGCCGGACCAGTATCCAGGGAGTAAACATCTGCAAAAAGTTCTTCATAACGTTTTTCGCTAATACCAATTTTTAATGCCAGCCTCCTTGCTGCCTCAGATGACGCATGATTAATCTGTTCATTGGCAGAAGAAAGTTTTGCGAGGCTCCGACAGGTTTGAATATCCTCTTTTACATGAGCAGCCAAACGACAAAAAACATCAGTATGAACCTTCTGCGAAATAATCAACCGAATAATAAGCAATTCATCAGAGGTATATTCAGCGCGGCGCTCAGCAACAACCGCACTCACAATATTCCCCAACTTTACAAACTCATTTGGCTTTGTCATGAAAACGTAATAAAGGCGATTCAGAATACCGCCTACTCAAATTTTGTCAATGTTCTGCCCTCAAACTAGGCTAACATCTTCACTGCCTCCTCCACGCTCGCATCCTCAATCGTCAGCGCGTAAATAGCATTGGTCATTTTCACCGCTTCATCAAAAGATTTTTGATGAATATTCCTGCCGGTCGCGTTCCCCATTGCTCCGCTCACATGCAGTTGATCGTAGAGCTCTTTCAAAAACGACTCATTATCTTTCGACGATCCACCCGCGCACACAACCTTGGTTCTTCCGGCAGCCACAATTGCTTCCTGAAAATCCAAAGCCCGTTGCTGTTCGTTAGCGCCTTCCGCTTTTGGATAGTTCACTTTCGCAAAATCGGATCCCAAAGTCGCCGCAACCCCGGCAGCTCCCGCCACCAAATGCGGATCCTTCTCATCCGCCACGGCAGTCCCACGCGGATACATCCACAAGCAGGTTACCAGTCCATGTTCATGAGCTTTAAAAATCAACTGCGCCGCTTCCCGAAGCATAGTTGCTTCAAACTCACTTCCACAATACACCGTAAATCCTACCCCCAAAATATTCAGACCACTTCGCTTCTTAAACGAAGCCACCTGCTCCAAATCGTACCAGGCCAGGCTCAATGGATCCTTCTGGCTTGTCTTCACCAAATGCGTTTTCGAATTCATTTTCACCATATAAGGCACCTCTTTATAATCCATTCCATATCGCGCAATCATCCCCAGCTGCGTCGCAAAAACACCAATATTCGCCGCATCTGCAACCTTAAAAAGGTGTTCAGGATCAGCAGCATCCTCATGAGCCAGATCCCCAACAAAGTCGTCATTTAAATGTTCCACCTTCTGGTCCCCCGCAAAAAGCATCAGTTTTCCAGTTCCACGAGTCATGGCATCATAGTTCTTTCTGTATTCATCGTGCATATTCGCCGGCACATCCAAAGGCACCAAAATATCGTTATTCATAGAAGAATAATTAGAGAATCAATCCTATCTTAAAGCAGGAAACCTCAATCGGCAAATCAAGCCGCAACCAACATTACCGGAGCCAACCCTTCAAGTTCTCAATAGCCTGTCGTGCTTTTTGAACAATATGAACAGGCTCATCAGTCGGCAAAATATAAAAGGTGCATCCCCCATCTGCCAAATCTGCCTGGATCTCTTCCGGCTGCATCTTATAAAGAAACGATCGTTCCCACGCAAAATTATCTTTAGAAACATCAAACTCATCAATAACCATAAATCGCAGATATTTCCCATCAACCTGCTTCTGCTCATCCAGCGGGAGACCCTTATTCGAAACTGGAACAACCGTCGCACAACATTTATGCCCAGGCTCAAAAAAATCTTTCTGTTCCTGCGTATTCATCCGCGCAATAATCTCAAGATAATGGTCAACAATTCGTGGCTCAAGCAGTCTCTCTACGATAACCTCCTGCAAAAGCTCATGCACAGCTCTCTTGTAATCATCCATCTGAAAAGCTTCCACCAATTGCTTTCCAACAATTTCTCCACTCTTCATTTCTCCACACATCGCCATATGATCACCAATCATATCAGCAATTTGCTTTGAAGATTTCGGTCCTTCGCATCCACCAGCATGATTTACTCTATTATTCACGGGAGGAGATTAAGAAGTAGGGAGGGATTCATAAGCATGTCTCAGCTTTTCCTGAAGTTCCAGCAGAGCACCTTCTCTATAGAGATTCTCACCCTGCGCGAACCATGTAAAGGCATTATCAATAACAGAAAATTGTTCAACCGTCAAGTTTTGCTGAAAGATATCCTTCATATCCTGATCATAAATCGCCAGTAGCGACTGATTATCAATCCCATAAAAGCGCTCCTCAGCATCTGCAGCAATATAGGCATCCTGTTCAGCACTTGTGGAGAAGGATGGAGTAAATGCCCAGTTTTTAAGAAGTTCCGGCTTGTCTTTTTCGGTCCGATAAAGACCATCATTCACAGCCAAAGGATTATTATCAATCACTTGTGTGTACCAGCCACCTTCAAGCTGGAATAAAATCACATTCTCCCCTTTCAAATCACCATGAACATATTTTCTCTCTTGATATTCAGCAACACCATCAATCATTCCAATAAGAGCCCGAAGTGTATCGCGAACCGGTAATTCATTCGGAGCACGTCGCAAAGATTGCACGTTATCGGCCGACTCATAAACAATAAAGTCTTTGGTAATCTCCAATGCTGTATTGAGATGTTCAGAATTCCAGCTTCGAACCACTTCGGCATTTTCACGCTCCTGATCAAAGAAAAACCCTTTAGTATGAGGAAGCTTGGCAGCTCCAAAACGAATCGAAGTATCTTCATTCACAAAATACTGGCAGCGATACACTCTCCCAAAACCACCTTCACCAAGCGTGTCGGTCACATAAGCACGAACGCGTTGATTGTCATCATCAACACTTTCAAAATAAATACCCTCAGCAACGGTCTGAATTTCATCAGGTGAAAGAAGATCATGATTCTCAATCAAGAAAAGAAAGCTATCAACATCTCGCTCCTGTAAACGCAAAAGGGCCATACTCATAGGATCGTTCCGATCGTACTCCTCATTCAAAATAGTATGGCTCACCTCTACCAGTTTTTCATGCGTTGTATCTGGATTTCGCAAAAGGTCACGGAAAAGCCGGGTATCGTCATACAATTGCTTATGCGATTCATACTCCCCGCGAACCTCATCCAGGAGTGGCAGAGCTTTCTGTTCAATCAGCATCGTAAGCACCTCATGGCCATAACGCCTGTACTCAAGCAATCTTTTCTCAAACGTTAAAAGGTATTCTCCAGTTGGCTTGTACACATCTCTTTGCGCAAGCAAAGCCAGGATATCAAGCCCTTGAATGTCAGAAACAAGCCGCCGATGAAATTTTTCATAGTGAGGATCCAATCCTTCATCAACCAAAAAGAATTTGTACAGATACCTTTTTCGCAGATACGGACTCTTCCAAAGCGTTGCAAAAAGCATTGATCGGGTACGTTCATCCGCAAACTGCACCAGCTGTAAAAGCATATCAGGCAAATCCTCAGCATGGTAATCCTTCAAATGAGCAATCAGATACGCAATGAGAGCCAACCGATCTGATGGACTCGTCATAGCTAATTCGCCGGAATTAAAGCGGCGAATAACATCTTGTAGTTCAGCTTGGCCAGCAAGAACCTTCTGCCGAAGCTCAGCACGCTCCTCAGGTGAAAGTGGACTATTCTTTTCTGTCGGAGCATCCAAAACCTCCGACACTTTTTTAGCCACATTGGTAACATTGTCATCAATGGCCGATTCTTCAGTTTGTGTATCCTGCTTTTTTTCAGGACGCTCAAGAGTCGGCAGATTTACATCCATGTCGGACATTGACGGCATATGCTCCTCAGTATCTTTTTGTTGATCTTCCCGTGGTTCCATAAAACTGGATAAATCTTATTATTATACCATAAATTGGAAGTTTAGTGAACTCCCAGGCCTGTAAAAGCCATGTTGTACAAAACCATTACAGTAATGATTGACAAAAAAGCCTAAAATCCTTACATTTCTCCCCTCATTACACCATCAAAAATGCGCCCAAAAGAGTCCCCATTTGAAGGAACAGTAGACGTTTCTGTGAGCAATTTGCAGCAGCCAGCTGCTCCTTTCAAAATAGGAAGAGAAATATCCGTCGGATACATCAACCAGGCCTTTCAAGGGCAAGACCCTTCACAGGAAACCGTCTCGATAAAGCAGGGGCAGGGTTCTCACCAGGAACAGCAAACCCAATTCGACCCACAAGAATATGTAAACTGGTACAGAGCCTTCCCAATCAATCCACGGGAGGTAAACAAACAGTACCAGGAGTTGGAGCAACACATGGCCTACGCACTCACCAGCCTTGGTGAGCATTTGCCACAGGAAATCCAGGAACGATACCAACAAATAGCACAAAATATTCACTCCTATCACGAAATGCAAATGGAGCTCCTGCGCACATCCCACCCGGATCCGGAGCAGCTCACAAAGACCGTCTTTACCGACACATTCGTTACCACGTGCGCCAAGCTCCTCAACGACATGAAGGCACTCGGGGAAAAGCTCTACCTTCGCCTCAACGAACAGGTGGTAAGAGAAAGACGCATGACATTTCAGGCAAGCCAGGGCGGACAAGAGGTTCGCAAAAGATATCCATTTCTGGCAGACCGCTATACCACCAGCCTTGATACAGTGGAAAAGGCAAAAGAGGCATACGAAAAGGAGGTTCGTGACGGGGTTGAAGTCGATTGCCATCAGGCATATGCAAATTTGAGGGGGCACGAGCATACCCAAAAATATCCCTTGGAAGCAATAAAGCGCTACGCTCAGGATAAAACAGAAGCTGCTATTAAAAGCGCAATAGAAGCAGCGAATCTCCCTGACGAAGTAAAAATTCAGATATACCAACAAATCCCAAAGGCGATTCATACATTCTCCTCGCACAGTAATGAACAGGAAACCGCCAGCTATATGAAGTTGGATCGAATCATCACCCGCAATCCCGAAACCGAGGATCTGCTGAGCGCTATTATTGCAAACCTCATCCGCGGATATGCCCTTTCATCAGCAGCCTATCGGGACGAAAATGAAAACTTGGCAATCCTGTGGGCATATTCTTACGCCATACAGAAAGGACACACATTCTTTTTGAATTCAGAAAACTCTCAGCACAATGGAGCAATCGCCGATACAGTCTATATCCGTTCTCCAAAAATGAGCAGATTCTTATCGCAAGAAGGATTTTTCCAGCCACTCGAGCGGTACGATGCGGCATTCATCCCAGACTACCTGGCCCTCGCAATGGGCAACAAAAAACTGGAGTTTGTCGCAGCTCAGCTTCGGGACGGATTTTCATCACAGCAAAACGACAAACACACAATTGTAGGAAACCACAGCGCA
Source organism: Candidatus Peregrinibacteria bacterium (assembly GCA_020429235.1). Lineage (GTDB taxonomy): Bacteria > Patescibacteriota > Gracilibacteria > UBA1369 > UBA1369 > JAGQLQ01. The sequence continues at coordinate 14,038 of JAGQLQ010000013.1, forward strand.
TTCCTGCTTTTCCAAAGATCGACAGCCAACCAGGAAATCCTGACAGGGTATAGTACCCAGGGCAAACCAGAAGCGGTTGTCCACATTGCTGAAACCGATGACGCTGTAACCAGGCTCAACAATCTTCGCCTGGATGCTGCCATGGCTATCCACGCACTCATGCAAAGATCAGGAGCATTGTCGATTCAAAAGGGGAGTTGATGAATTTTGTATTGAGAAACAAACGTAATCATATTGATTATGAGATTATATACAGAGACATGGATTTGAATCGTTTCATGTTGATAATAACCGATTCGGGCAAGATATTTCAGGAGAAAAAACTCTGAAAACGTAAAGACCATCAGGACAAAGCTATTTCATGTAGTTTTTGGGAAAGTTCTTAAAAGGTTTAATTTTTTCATACATTGCATATACAAGTTTTTGGCTCCGGGCAAATCAACCCGACAAATATCAAAGTAAATTTACCGTTTAAATCATATATTTGTCGCATGTTTTTTGTTGGCATTTATTTCGGAAATAATGAGACGTAAGATAGTTGTTGTGATATTGGGGTTGTTTGCTCTGGGAGTTGTTGCTTTGGCAATTGGGTATAATTTTTTATATGGCGACAAGGTCAGGTTAGGCGACAATGAGAGGTTGTTGGTAATACTCCCGGAAAATACCTACGAAGAGGTTTTCGGGATGATAACCGACTCCCTGGATATCGAGAATCCGGAGATTCTTGATTGGGTGGCGAGAAAAAAATCCTATCCTTCACTTATAAAACCGGGACGATACCTTTTTAGCGGGGAGATGAGCTATGTTGATGTTATCGACAGGCTTAGATCCGGTGATCAGCAACCCGTTGAGGTAACCTTCAACAACATACGAACTTTGAACGATCTTGCGGGTAAAGTAGGCAAGCAAATTAAAGCCGACTCTGCGGAGATAATCGCTTTTATTGAGGATACCTCAAACTATGCGGAAGATGGGTTTAGCAGGGAGACCGTGATAGCTGTCTTCATCCCCAATACATATGAGATGTATTGGAATACCTCAGCGGAAGGGTTCTACAAAAGGATGTTGCAGGAGTACCACAAATTTTGGAACGAAGAGCGTACAAACAAGGCCGCGGCAAAAGGGTTGGATCCTATAGGTGTGTCGATTTTGGCGTCGATAATCGACGATGAGGTGGTGAAAGCCGACGAGAAGCCGAGGATAGCTGGAGTTTATTTGAACAGGTTGGATAGAGGAATGCTACTTCAAGCTTGTCCCACAATAAAGTTCGCATTGAACGATTTCACTATCACCCGTGTTTTGAACAAGCATCTGATAGTTGAGTCGCCTTACAACACTTATAAATACAAAGGATTGCCTCCTGGTCCCATAGGGTGCCCGACTATAGAAGGGATAAACGCTGTACTGAACGCCGAGGAACATGATTATATATTTTTTGCCGCTAAAGCCGATTTCTCGGGCTATCATAATTTTTCGAAGACACTTAGCGAGCATAATAGGTACGCCGACGAATACCAGAGAGAACTGGATAAGAGAAAGATTTTTGATTAGAAAACAGCACTGATCCCTAATGATATTTTACCGGGAAAACCTTGGCCACGGAGGAATTCTTCGCTCATAAAACTACTTCAACCTCCCTTTCGAGATTTACGTTGAACTTTTCAGCTACAGAGTTCCTGATTTCTTCTGAGAGGTTGAGTATGTCCATGCCCGATGCTTTACCAAAATTAACAAGAACCAACGGTTGTTTGTCGTGTACCCCCGCATCACCCACTCTTATTCCTTTCCACCCACACTGGTCGATCAACCAAGCTGCTGACAGTTTTTTGTTGTTATCCGACTCATAATAAACTGGCATCTTTGGATAAACCGATAAAAGAGTTGCCGCAATTTGGGAACTTACCACCGGGTTTTTGAAAAAGCTTCCGGCATTGCCCAAAATTTTGGGATCGGGTAGTTTTTTCCCTCTAATGTTGATAACAGCTTTTCGGATGTTTATGGGGTTTATTTCTCCGAATCTGGCTATTTCATCTTGTAACCTGTCGTATTTATTGTCAGTTTTAAAAGACCTTGACAGCAAAAAGAAAACTTTGGTAATCAGATATTTATTTTTGAGTTCTTTTTTAAAGACGCTATCGCGGTAACCGAAATGGCACTCTTCGTTGTTGAACTCCCTTGTTTCACCGTTAGCCAGGCAGATGGCCCTGACTTTACAGATGCTGTCTTTTGCTTCCGCACCATATGCCCCGATGTTCTGTACCGGAGAGGCTCCTACATTTCCTGGTATATCAGAAAGAGATTCAAGTCCGTGATACCCATTCTCAACGCACCATCTTACAAGATCGTCCCAAACGACACCAGCACCGGCAGCGACAATCACCTTGTCGGTTCCGGCCATATCAACTGAAATGCCGCCCATTGTTGGTTGAATTACAGTGCCCACAACGTCGGCACAAAAAAGAAAATTTGAACCTCCCCCCAATACAATTGTTTTATCGGTTACAGGCAAAATGGATTTGAGTTCTTCCTCGCTGGAGCAGGAGATAAATGTTTTGGCCTTGTAGTCGAGGTTAAAGGTATTGAGACCGAGTAGCGGGAAATTATGCTGGATCATTAACGTTCAAATAAGTTTGGTAAAAATACAAAATATTGGTCTTATGGAGGCGGAAATTTTGGATCTGGTCGCAAGATTAAAAAAAAATGGGACATTAAAAGGAATATTTGGCTGTTGAAGATTGTCATTGTAAGAAAACAGATTGAACCGTTTGGGGGCTTTTGTTAATAATTGTTAAACACAGATTATCAATAAGTCAGGGTTTCAATTTTATATAATTTTGTAAACAATTAAGTGATAATAATATCATAGATAAAAAGCAGAAATAAAGAAAAGAGCAAACGAACTCCACTCAAAAGCCCAGGAATTAAAAGGCAAAAAATAGCATCGCCGCGGCCATAACCACCATCGACAAATCTTCCACCAACGTCACATTTGAAAGTGGCAGTTTCAAAAAAGTACCCAGGCAGGCACACATAATTTTCTGCTTTTTCATCATACTTCGAATCACTCCCAGGCTGCTAAATAGCATCAGTACCAATGTCACCCAGTTCACAATATCCAGCTGAAAACGGATCAGATAAGCCAGTCCAAGCCCCACTTCCATCATCGCATACACATAACCATAAGCCGGAATCTTCATCGCCAGAAGATCATACGTTGAGTATCCCTCAACAAACCCTTTCAAATCCAACATCTTCACCCCTCCAAACACCAAAAAAGCACCGGCCATAAAATTCATCATCACCTCCTGCCACGCAAAATTCCCAGCAACAAAATCCCGCAGACCCGTTGCCGCTGCCGCCAAAGCAATCATCCCAATCAATGTAAACAGTTTGCCATACTCCTTGTCGTCCCCCTCTTTCTTAAGCTCCAGTTCAGACTCCTTCACCAAAGCCATACCGCACTTCGGACACTTTCCCGGCCCATCCTGCCGGACCTCCGGATGCATTGGACATGTATACATTTCGTTCATACAGGGATTATAAAACTAAGTCCTCCCCATGTAAAAATTCTTTTTCTTCGCATCAAAACGTTCAATCGCGTATCGCAGCATTGTTCGCGGCATAGTCCTATAATACTTCTTTAAAAACTGTTCTTCAGCCGATTGATCCTTCTTCCCAATCTCCCTCAGCGTCCACCCCACCGCCTTATGAATCAGATCATGCGAATCGTTCACCAGAATCTCCGCGATAGCCAGCGCGTCCTCAAAATCTTTATCCGCAATAAAAGCAAACGTCGCAATCATAGCAATCCTCTTTTCCCACAAATCCTTACTTTGAGCAAAAGCATAAAGCGGCTTCCGGTCCTTATCCTTCAGCCACGCTCCCACAATCTTATGCGCACTGCTATCCACCAGATCCCAATTATTCACATACCGCGTACTACACATATAAAAATCATAAATCGATTTCTGTTCCGATTCCTCCGCGCGTTCAAATTTATAAACGAGCATAAAAAGCGCCGTTAGCCGATGTTCATGATAGCCACTCTGTAAAAGCTTCTCTACCTCAGGAAGCGACAGTTCCTTAAAATACTTTTTCGCCACTTTCCGCTGATCCGGAACCGTAATCCCCAGGAACTTGTCACCCTCACCGTACTCACCTTTTCCCGTGCGGAAAAAACGCAAAGAATGTTTTGCCCTCACTGGATTTGCCAGCTGCTGAAGATCTTTTTTTATCTTTGGAAGACTCATAATTACGACTTCTTTTTATCCAGTTTTTCAACCTTGAGGATTTTTACGCCAACATAAACCACCAGCGCCACAATCACAAAATCAATCAAAGTGGTAACAAACGCGCCCCACATAATTTGTGATGAACCAATCGTCCATGAAGCACTACTCAAATCGCCAACCTTCCCAAGAAAAATCCCAACAAAAGGATTAATAATATTCTCCACCAGAGCAGTCACCACTTTCGAAATCGCTCCACCCAAAATAAAACCCACGGCCAATCCAACAACACCCTGCTCACGGATAAAATTTAAAAAACCTTTCATACCAAAAAATGAGAGAATAAACGCTCTCATTCTACAAGGCTCCAGCAATCTCTTCAAACACCAGGAAAAACCGGCGACTGTTCAACGATTTCAAACTGCCGCTGAATAACCGTGTTCGAGAAAAACAGCGTCGGCTCGCCATGATCCTTCGGCCCCTCAATCGTAATGCGCACATACGAATTATCGCTCAAGTTCACATGAACACTCTTATCAGCTTCAGGAGATCCAAACCATTGATTCACCTGATCCATATCAAAAGCCAGGTCAACAGGATCAATCTGAGCATTCAAAAACAAAAGATTAATCGTTTGGAGGGTGTCCTCAAGCTGGGAAAGATCAGCCTTGCGAAAAGCAGATCGCAATATTTCGAAAAGATTTAAAATCCGGGTAGGTTCATCTTCGTCCAGCAATGCATCATCCTTTAGCGCATTATGAACAGCATCGTTAAAGCGCTGTGTTGGAATCTCTTCATCCCCAACAAATGAGTTTGGATCATCAGAAAAAGATTCAAGACAGGTATCAAGTTTCGGGAAATCATCAGTACGGTCTGGATGGCTCATGGAAGATAAAATAAAAAATATTAACCGCGGGAAAATCCCTCGGTAGCCAAAAATGGTAGCCAGGATGTGGCGTCTTCAAAATCAAAAACATGTTCCTTTGACACGACTGGTGGCAAATATACAGGAGTCACAGACTCTTCAAATGTTGGAATGCTCACCACAGGAGTCAACTCCTCGGGAGGAGTAAAAGTCACTCGCGTCAGAAAAAAGACAGGAGAAGTAAGCTCCTCTTCAGTAGGAGTTTCATCCAAAACAAGAGTCTCAAACCCTCGAACTGGCGTTGTCATCATGTGGATAGGAAAAGGAGTCTCATCATCCTTCAGAATATCTTCCAGTTTTACGCGAATACCTTCGGCTATCTGACCGAAAAAAGCACGAGCCTGCTCCGCCTTATGGCTTCCAGGTCCGGCATCAATATCATCCAGTTCATACCCGACAATCAGGTTTTCAAGAGAGATGGGAGGGAGGTTTTTGTCCGAAAATTCTGACATAATTGTGAAAAATGTTCCGGGAAAAAATACGGACCCTTACATCTGAAGTCAACCCCACATTGTGCATTGCAATGTGAGGTTGATTTCCACTGCAACAAAGTTGCAATTTTCTATGAACTTTTCAATATATCTTGGGCCCTTTTCTCAAGTTTTTCCCAAGCCGATATAGTCTTTCGTTGGAGCTCTTCCGCCATCTCTTTTGAAGATTTTTTCAGATTTTCATAGGCTTCTTCAAACTCCTTTTTTTCATTTTCAATTTTTGCTTCAGCTTGTTTTGCCTTTATATCAGCTATAAGTCGATGATATTTTGCCTCAATTCCATCAAGTACACCTTCAACAATATCCATAATTAAGTAGAGTTAAATAATAAGTAAAAAACTTATTTTGCAACACTTCCCATAGCGCCAGCAAGAATACTCACGATCAACGCCATAAAGAAGGCTGGCCAAAATCCTTCAATTGTAAATCCATCAACCAGATTTGCTGCTAACCAAATCATCAAAGCATTAATCACCAAAGTAAAAAGCCCCAAGGTTAAAATATTAACTGGTAAAGTCAAAAGTGTGACCAAGGGTTTCACAACAAGGTTAATGATTCCAAGAACAACTGCCGCTACAAGAGCTGCACCAAATGAAGCAACGGTAACACCTGGAACAATATAGGCACCAATCATTACAGCCACTGTAGTGACAAGCCATATAATTAAGAGTTGCATAAAGGATGGGGTTAAGTAATAATAATTTACGATATGACAATTAAAATATATCAATTTGAAATATAATTGTCAATATGAATCATTAAATTAATCAATATGGAAAATAATTTTTACCAGGAGATTGGGAAGCGAATCCAAAAAGTTCGAAAAGAGCATCGTGTCTCTCAGCGCGAATTAGCATCAAAAATTGGCAAAAAATCCGCTACATACATTAACCTCATTGAATCTGGTAAAAGAAAGATCAGCATTTTTGGTCTTACCAAAATCGCCAACGCCTTGGAGGTCCCCATCAACACATTTATCCACAAAAATTACCTGGAGCTAAACTCCTCGGAGCTTTTGGAATTAGCACTCATTTCAGATCGCCAAATCAGCACTTCTCAACGTAAAATGATCATGGAATTTATCGAATTCATCAAAACCAGAAAATAAAATTTTCGGATGTTTGTGATCAGAATGGCGGGTGCGAATAAAAGAGTTCAAAGTTACCCCCTCTTCAATCGCAAACTATTCAGCACCACTGAAACAGAACTGAACGCCATAGCAGCACTGGCAATAATCGGCGATAAAAGGATCCCAAAAAACGGATATAGCACCCCCGCCGCAACCGGAATCGCAACCACATTATATCCAAACGCCCACATCAAATTCTGCTTAATAATACTAAGCGTCTTATTGGAAATCTCAATCGCATCCACCACCTTGTCGATCGTTCCATGTACCAAAACCACATCGCCGGCCTCTTTGGCAACATCCGTCCCTGTCCCCATGGCAATTCCAATTTGAGCTTCAGCAAGTGCCGGAGCATCATTAATACCATCACCAACCATCGCCACAAACAGCCCTTCCTCTTTCAGCTTTCGAATCTGTTCAGCTTTTTCAGTCGGCAAAACTCCCGCAATCACCCGATCAATTCCAAGCTCCCCAGCAATGTAACCTGCCGTCTCTTGATGATCACCAGTTAACATCACAACCTTGATCCCTTTTGCATGGAGAGCCTTGACCGCTTCTGCTGCCTCACTCTTTGGTTTATCCAACAAAGCAAACAGGGCCACCTCTTTCCCTTCCACCGCCATCGAAACCACGGTCTTCCCCTGCGAATGCAGTTTCTCAGCCCTCTTCTGCAACGATGCATCGGCCTCAACACCGGCCTTCTTCATCAGCTTTTCATTCCCAATCACCACCTTTTCACCCTTGTGCATACCGCTCACACCCATACCTTCATGCAGCTCAAACTCTTCAACCTTTACCTTCTCAAACGAAGCCCCCTCCTCTTCAGCCTTGGCAGTAATTGCTTCTGAAAGCGGATGTTCAGACAAGTGCTCCAATGCCGCTGCAACCGCCAGCCAATCCTTCTCTTTCCCAGGCTCACAAAAAATCTCATCAACCACTGGTTTTCCCTCCGTTAACGTTCCCGTTTTATCAAAAACAATCGCCTCAATTTTATGGGCATGCTCCAACGACTCCGCATTTTTAATAAGGATTCCATTCGCCGCCGCCTTTCCGGTTCCAACCATCACTGCTGTTGGCGTCGCAAGTCCCAGCGCACACGGGCAAGCAATAATCAAAATCGCAGTCGCAATATAAATGGCCGTAGAAAGGGTTCCTCCTGGCAGTTTAATACCAATCCCCGACGCAAAAAAGTACCAAAACACAAACCCAACAATCGCTATCGCAATCACAATCGGTACAAAAATTCCAGAAATCTGATCAGCCAATTTTTGGATAGGAGCCTGAGTCCCCTGGGCTTCCTCAACCATACGAATGATCTGTGAAAGAAGAGTCTCCTCACCAACCTTTTCAACCTTAAACTGAAAAGATCCCGTCTTATTCACCGTCGCACCAATCACACTATCCCCAACAGATTTCTCCACCGGAATCGATTCCCCCGTCACCGCGGATTCATCAATCGAAGCGCTTCCCTCAACAATAACTCCGTCCAACGCAATCTTTTCACCCGGTCGCACCACCACAATATCTCCTGCAGCAAGATCATCTACTTTCAACTTCACCTCTTCCCCATTTTTCAAAACAGTCGCCTCCTTTGCCTGGAGTTCAAATAGTTTTTTGATCGCATCATTCGCCTGTGATTTCGCCTTCGCTTCAAAAAATCGACCCAACAAAATAAAGAAAACAATAAATGCTGCTGCCTCAAAAAAGACCTCCTGTTGAATATCAGCAAACACCCATGGTGCGAACGTTACCACGGTCGAAAATGTCCATGCAGTCGTCGTGCCAAGGGCCACTAATGTATCCATATTGGCAGTTTTTGATTTAAGAGCACTCAAAGCACCCGTAAAAAATCCACCGCCACCATAAAACAGAATAATCGATGCTAAAACAAACTGAACAACAAAGAAAACATTCATTTCAATTCCTGCCACATTAATCATCCCAAGCGGAGCGTGCATCATTTCCACAACGCCAAACGCCTGCAAAATCATCATCACCATCATCACGGCAAAAGGTACGAGCGCCACGCCCGTCACCAACAGTTTCCGCCGCAAAGCCTTATACTCCTTCATCTTCTCATCATCTTTCTGAGCTTCATCCTTCACCAGTTTATAGTTCCCAACACTCCCCACAATCTTCATCAGCTGATCAAAACTCAACTGCTCATCATCATATTCAATATTGAGCATCTCGGTTGAAAAGTTCACATTGGCCCTTTTGACCGCTTTTTGTTCGTTCAACTCCCTCTCAATCAAGGTCTTACAAGAGGCACAATGCATCCCTACAATAGAGTATGTTTCTTTTTTCATAGTAAAGGATTAGAGGTAAAGCTCACGATAGCAGGGGTAACCATCCCCATTGAGCACGTGATTTTATAACTCCCCGCTGCTGGTTCTCCTAAATCAACCACATTCTCTCCCGGTTCAAGAAAATGGTAGCCATCCATCAAACCGAAAACACTTAATGCTACCGCGCAACCATAGGCTCCCTGATTATCTACCACCAGCTTCGTTGGTTTACCCGCTTCAAAAGTGGAATCTCCGATCAAAAAATAGTCAAAATCTCGAGCCACAAGACTGATGACCTGTTCATTTTCAGAGGCCTGATAATTTGAGTGGAACTCAACATTTCCACTTCGTGAACCGCCAAGCTGGATGTCGGAAAGGCTCGGCAGACCAAGCACATTGAACTGACTATTAATGTTATAGAAAGCAAAGAAGATCAAAATAATTCCTACCACCTGGTTGAACGCCAGACTCAAGTGCGGCTTGCTTCCAAAGCCAACACTCGTAAAACTAATAACGAGCAAAGCCGGCAGCGTTCCAAAAGCAAACGCCAACATAATGCCTGCACCAGCCATAAAAGAGCCGGAAGCCAGCGCCGCCCCCTGAGCAATCAACGTAAACCCACAAGGAAGAAAGAAGGTCAAAGCTCCCACAATATAGGCTGCACTTCCTTTTTCACTCTTTTCGGCAATACCAGAACTCAAAAATTTCGGCAGAGCTAAACGTACTTTTCGGGCAAACTCAAACTCCAGCATTTGCAAAGCCAAAATCACCATCACAATCGAAATCACAATCACCAAAATCGCACTCAGCAAAAGCCCCTCAAACTGAATAGCCGAACCAATCGCCCCCAGTACTCCTCCCAAAACAAAGAAAGAAAAAATCCGTGAAGAATGGAACGCCGTATGCGATTGCAGTGCCTTCTTTTGCCAATGCTTTGAAAGCGACAAAAGAACACCACCTATCAGCGCCGCACAGCTGGACACACTGGCAATCAATCCCAGCAAGAATGCAGAAAAAAATGAAACTCGCCCATCTAGACTCACGAACCGTCCAAGCTGCAACTGTTCAAACACAAAGAAAAGTACCAGAACCAACACCGCAACGGTCAAACTCTTAAAAAGCTTTGGCTTTGGCCGATCATCAAACGGCTCATCAGACACTTTATAATTCAATTTTCGCAATCCAGCATTCAATTTCTTAAAATGGAATTTCGTCCCAGGTTGAAAATACACAGTTGCGCTATGACTATTCAAAGAGACGTCAGCGTACTCCACACCTTCAATCTTCAGGAACTCCTTTTCAAGAAGAACTTCACATGCGGAGCAGTGCATCCCCTGAACATAAATGGTTTTTTGGCTCAGATGTTCTTTTGACATACTATTTATAGTTAAAGAGTGTCAGCAGTTCGCTCGTAGCTTTCTCAGTTTGGCCCGACTGAATATGATGAACGTGGCAGTTTTTAAGATGATCCTCGATCAAAAGCAGATCCACTTTCTTCAAAGCGCTCTGCACTGCCCGGGATTGATGAACAACATCAACGCAGTACACATTGTCCTCCAGCATCTGTTCAATTTTTCGAAGATGCCCCTGGATTATTTTGACTCTATGAAGAGCTTTATCTTTCACCGTTTTTTTTCGCCGTCTATCCATAAGTTATGATTTTAAAATATCCCCCTAGGGGGGATTATATCATAAGTCCAAAGATAGAATCAATACTACCAAAAAATCCCTGATACTCAGGCCAGGGAATACAATGGCGGAACGGACGGGACTCGAACCCGCGACCTCCTGCGTGACAGGCAGGCGTTCTAGCCAGCTGAACTACCGCTCCACATCAAATTGTCACTTGCCCGAAGGCCAGAGAATAATACTAACCGCACACAGGTTTTGCAAGCGGTTTTACTCTCCGCTATTATGCCTGCACAAAATCGCATCATAAAAGCCACAAATGGCCACCATCGGCATCGACTGCAGAATGTACTCATCGCGCTTCACTGGCATCGGCCGCTACGTGTACGAGCTCACATCCAACCTCTTCAAAATCGACGACCAGAATCATTACGTCCTCTTTTTTAACGATCCCGAATACAGCGAATTCACTCCGCCAAACGATCGTGTCACCAAAGTCCGGGCCAACGCGCGCCACTATTCACTTTCAGAACAGATCAAACTCCTCTTCCTCCTTCGCAAATACAAACTGGATCTCATGCATTTCACCCATTTCAACGCACCGATCCTCTTCCGCCACCCATCCATCGTCACCATCCACGACCTCACGCTTTCCTTTTATCCAGGAAAGAAGATGACATCCGGCCTCTTCCGTCATGCCTACAAAAAGACGATCTCTTCCGCGGTGAAGAACGCCAAAAAAGTGATCGCCGTCAGCCAAAACACTAAGAAAGATATTCAGGAAATCCTCCACACCGACCCATCCAAAATAGAAGTGATATACGAAGGCGTAAACGCCAACTTCCGCCCGATCGAAGATGAAACCTATAAGATGAAACTCAAAGAAAAGTTGGGGATAAGCGGACCTTTCCTTCTCTATACCGGCGTGTGGCGCACCCACAAAAACCTGCAAAACCTTATCCGCGCGTTTTCTATCCTAAAAAAGGAGTATGGATACGACGGCAATCTGGTCATCACCGGCAAACACGATCCAACCTACGCCAAAGAGATCTTCCGCCTCACCTCAGAGCTCGCCCTCACCCAGGACATCATTTTCACCGGCATGGTCGAAGAACTGGAACTCATCGCCCTCTACTCGGCAGCCCAGGTCTACGTCTTCCCATCACTCTACGAAGGCTTCGGCCTTCCTCCATTAGAAGCCATGCAATGTGGTACACCGGTCGCTACCAGCTCTGCATCCTGCATGCCAGAAATCTGCGGCGAAGACAACGCCCTCTTTTTTGATCCGCAATCCCCTCAAGACATGGCTGAAAAAATCTTTCGCCTCGCCAGCGAACATACCCTCCCCGAAAAACTTATCGAAAACGGTTTCCAGCGGGTCAAACAGTTCAGCTGGGAAACCATGGCCAAAGAAACCCTCGCCCTCTATAATGAGTGCCTTAACTAAAGTCACTATGTGGAAATCCCTTCAAGACATCCTCCCCAAAGCCGCCGGTAAATACAACTTTGCCGGAACATTAAAGGCAATCGAGGTCTGCCAGGAGTACCGCAACATCGCCAAAGAGATCTTCACGGAAGAAGCCCTTAAAAGCACTTTCCCAAAATCATTTAAGGAAGGCAGCTTTACTATTGGCGCTCTTAACTCTGCCTGGGCCAACAAAATCCAGATGAATAAACACCGTATTCATCAATCTCTCCAAAAAAAATTCGGTGAAAAAGCAGTCCACACAGTAAAAATAGAAATCGCCGAAAAACTCCCGACTGACGCCGCCCTGCAGGAGCCTCCAGCCAGCCAAGAAACAGCTTGACAACACGACAATAAAAGCTACACTAAACGAGCTAAAATCCAATTATCCTTTAATTTAAAACATTTTGCTACGAATCAGACTAACGAGAACAGGAAAAAAAGGACAACCAAGTTACCGTGTTGTCGTAGCCGAAAAAAGTAAGGCTGTAAAACGAAAATACTTAGAATTACTCGGGCACTATCTGCCTGCGGTTCAACCAAAAAAGGTGGAACTCAACAAAGAACGAATCGAATATTGGATTAGCAAAGGAGCACAGCCAACCGATACAGCTGCTGCACTCTTTAAGAGTCAGGGGATGGATGGCATGGAAAAATTCATGGAACCACGAAACAAGAAAAAGAAGAAGAAGGGTGAACAGCCAGAGGAAGAGGCGGCTCCAGCAGCAGCCCCTGCCCCTGCCGCAAGTGCAGATGCACCGGCTGCCGCACCGACTGAAGAAGCAAAGTCTGAAGAACCTGCAAAGGAGGAAGCCCCTGCTGAAGAGCCTAAAGCAGAGGAAAAACCTGCTGAAGAAGAAGCAAAAGAAGACGCTCCAGCTGCCTAACTGGCAGAAGATTTTACAGATCGAAGCTTTTTACGCTACAATTCAAATAATCTAACCTATTCACCATGGACGACAAAGATTTTGCAACCGGGCCAGATCGGGATTTTGTCGAGTTCATTGTTAAACAGATCGTCGAAAACCCTGATGATGTAGAAGTAACCCGCTCGGTCGACGAGATGGGAGTCCTCATCACGCTCAAGGTCCACAAAGACGACATGGGTAAAGTCATCGGAAAGAATGGACAAACTGCCAAATCTCTCCGTATACTTCTTCGCGTCATTGGATCAAAAAACAATGCCCGCGTGAACCTCAAAATCGTCGAACCAGACGGCACCGAGGTCATGGCTTAAATCACATAATCATCGCTTGCTATGGGAGATTCCATTATCGAATCGGCACAACAGTACGACATCGTTGAAATTATTAACAAAGGGCTTGCATATGCCATTATCATTGCAGGTTTTCTTTCAGTCGTATTCATTTTCATGGGAGGGATCTCATTCATTCTTTCTGGCGGACAGGAAGACAAAATCAAGCAGGCAGTCGGAACCATCCGCTACGCTATCATCGGTTTGATCATCACTATTCTTGCCGTTGTAATCGTCGCGACTGTTGGTCGTGTCATCGGACTCGACATCATCCGCTACATCAACTTCTCAGACATCATCGAAAACATCTCCAGCATTTCTGACAGCGCTGGAGGAAGCCGCAGCCTGGATTAAGGTATTGGTTAGAGAGATTTAATTTTTCTTTAATCCTCATGAAGGTATATTATATATACTCCTTTAACGAACGAAGATATGGCCAATAATCTATTAAACAAAGAGCAAAAGGAAAAAATAGGATCTACAGTAGATCAACTATTGCATGAGTATACGACTGATTTTAATCAGTGGCAGGTGCTCAAGAGTATAGCTGATAAAAATGGTATAGAGTTGAAACAGGCACCTCTTCAGGATATCTCGGGCATTCTCTATAAGGATCAAGACGAAAAATGGAAGATCATTGTTAACCAAGATGATTCAAATACGCGAAAGCTGTTTACCACTGCTCACGAACTAGGACATTTTTTTCTGCACAGAGATGAAAGTGAAAAATTCATCGATAGTGAACTAGTACAGGCATGCTTTGGAAGAACCGAGCTAACAAAGTTCCAAAAAAAAGAAATTGAAGCAAATGAGTTTGCGGGAGAGCTACTGATGCCTGAATCAATTATAAAGAGGGAACTCAAAGACAACAAAGATGGCAAGCCGAAAAGAGAGAAAGTTGAACAACTAGCTGCAAAGTTCAATGTTTCGACGCTTGCGATGATAACTCGATTAAGAAATCTAGGGTATGACGCCTGATAACAATGATCTACAGACCTTTTTAAAGAATACGGGGACAACTCCACTGATAGTTGACCGATCTGAGGCAGAGAAGGAAGCCAATGCGGACTTAATGAAAGAAAAGCTGTCTCGAGTAAGATGGCGAAGGCGTGGAGAAGGAGCTCTTTTGCTACTTGCAGTAGAAGTATTTGTATTTTTAATAGGCATGGTTTTGTATTTATCAAGATGAAGAGTTTTGAAGAACTGGAAAAGAGGATTGATTCATGAAAAACAGCTGTGTCATTTTTGAGTGATCATGCATCACGAAAAATAAGGTCGAGCGTACATGCTAGCGAGACCTTACGATGACACTTGTTTTGAATGGATTATTCCTCTTTGCTACCGGTCTTCTGAAGAATTCCCCGCACAATATGCTTCCAATCATATGGAAAGCTGTACGTTTCATGTGCGCGAACAAGTGCGCGGAAAATTTCCCACGGCCCCATTTTCGCAAAAGTAAAAGCGTTTCCAGTCTCTTCACTGGCATTATAGTTCTCCAAAAGCGGTGATTTATCCAATCCAACCACCACCACACCATGAGCCAAAAGTCGTGCCACGTCGCCCATATGCTCTTCAAAAACAAGCGCCATATCGGCTGCCTCTAAATACTTTTCAAGAGCAGCATCGTTGCGGCCATCTTTCATATTCACCCATGTAATCTTCCCTTTAGTTGTATCCTCTCCACTGGCCGGCTCTTCATCATCAACCACCACTATATTACTCGTCAAAATAAGCATCCCTTCCAAAAGCTGAAAGAACTCATCCTTTTTAAGTCCCTTATTGGGAGCAAAAACAACCAAAAGTGGATCTTTCACGCTGGTACCTTTCACCACCTCTTTTTTGGCCGATTTTTTCGACTCAACCAGCATTTGGTATTCACTTTTGGACATGCGTGGGGTAGAAAGTAACAAGTAACAATCCAATAATTATAGCAGAAAAGAGGCCGGTTTTCCATCCTCATAAAGCCAAAAACTCCATGAAAAAGCTTATTTTGATTGACGGAAATGCAATTTTCCATCGTGCATATCATTCTCTACCTCCTTTTAAGACCAGCAAAGGCGAAACCACCAATGCTATCTACGGATTTGTCCGCATGCTCATTGAGCTCTACATGAATGAACAACCTGACTATTTGGGAATTGCCTGGGACAGAAAAGCTCCAACTTTCCGTAAAAAAATGTTCGACGACTATAAAGCCACCCGTTCAGCACCACCGGAAGACCTCTATCCGCAGCTTCCCCGCCTCAAAGAGATTGTTGAAGCTTTCCGCATTCCACAGCTGGAAAAAGATGGATTCGAAGCCGACGATCTCCTTGGAACCGCCGCTCACAAAGCCGAACAGGAAGAAGGAGTGGACATCACCATCCTCACCGGCGACCAGGACGCCTTCCAGCTCGTCTCTCCAAAAACCACAGTTATGACACCTATAAAAGGTGTTACTCAGGTCAAACGCTATCAGGCAGCTGAAGTGGAAGAAAAATTCGGCGTCCGCCCGGACCAGATTATCGACTACAAAGCCATTAGCGGAGACACATCCGACAACATTCCCGGAGTACCCGGTATTGGACCAAAAGGAGCGTCAGAACTACTCCAAAAATACGGAGATCTGGACAACATCTACGATCATTTGGACGAGCTGAAGCCAGGCCACAAATCAAAACTGGAAGACAACAGAGAGATTGCGTACATGAGTCAAAAACTCGCAACCATCCACTGCGACGCCCCCCTGGAATTTAACCTCGCGGACTATTCAGTCCATGACATTGACTATCCAACCGTCGAAAAACTGTTTGATGAACTCGAATTCAACTCCCTCACCCGTAAACTCGACCAACTCAAAGACACCATCCGCCCGGAGGCGCAGCAGGCACTATTTTAAGTATGCGGAAAACATTGCGAAAATCCGGGCCATATACTATATTCCTATCAGTCTCTTTTTCATAAAATCATCAATAAATGCCGAAAGCGAGAGTAATCGCTAGCCTCGATATTGGAAGCTCAAAGATCCGAACCGTCGTTGGCACACTCGAAGAAAAATCACCTGTGCCAAATATTATCGGCGTTGGAATCGCACCATCAACCGGCCTTCGAAAAGGATCGGTTATTGACGTAGAAGAAACCATTAGCAGTATCTCATCTTCATTGGAAGATGCGGAGCGGATGGCAGGAGAACCAATCAATCATGTATTCCTTGGAATTGGTGGAAACCATATTGAATCCATTAACTCAAAGGGAGTTATTGCCGTTTCAAACGCAACAAACGAAATCACCGAAGACGACGTTGATCGTGTTTTGGAAGCAGCTCAAGCCGTTTCTATTCCAGGAAACCGCCGCATTCTGCGCATTATTCCAAAATCATTCACGGTCGACGAGCAAAAAGGCATCAAATACCCAGTGGGAATGACAGGAATCCGCCTTGAAGTGGATGCCCACATTATTACCGGACTCGTTCCAAGCGTGAAGAACATTGAAAAATGTGTATTGCAAGCCGGTGTGGATATCGATGACATCATCCCTTCTTGCCTTGCTGCATCAGAAGCGGTGCTTTCAAAGAGACAGAAAGAGCTTGGAGTTGTGGTAGTGGATATTGGATCAGGAGGAACAGCAGTGAGTGTTTTTGAAGAAGGAACAACCCTGCACACAGCAATCCTCCCTGCAGGAGGAGAAAACGTAACCAACGACATTGCTATTGGACTGCGAACCTCAATCGACACCGCAGAAAAGATTAAAATCGAATACGGAACCTGCAACCCTGCAGACGTGAACGACCGGGAAATTATTGACCTTTCACTCATTTCAAAAATCGACACCCAGAAAGTTTCCAAGAAACTTATGGCAGAAATCATTCAGGCCCGATACCACGAAATCTTTGTTCTGGTAAAAGACGAGCTCGCAAAGATCCACCGCGACGGTATGCTCCCGGCCGGAGTTGTCCTTACCGGTGCTGGTGTAAAAATGCCAGGAACAATCGACCTTGCGCGTGAAACACTCAACCTTCCGGTACAGATTGGATTCCCTCAGAACTTCGACGGAGTGGTCGACAAAATCGACGATCCAGCTTATGCTACTGCTATAGGTTTGATCCTTTGGGGATCACGCCTTGAGCACCGAACCTATGGCTTCTCACTCAAAGGACTCGACTTTAGGAAGGCTATGGGCGGCATGAAAGACTGGGTTAAGAACCTCTTTCCCTAAGCAAGACAGAACATTAAAAAATCTTCTTGACATTTTATCAAGTGACGGGTAAAAATAGTAATCCACTTAAAAAATAAGTACTCTTTACGTACCCTCCTATGGCTACCAATCATCAAAAAGACTCGCTTCGAAATCTCTTTTCAGGATCGGGTTCATCACAAACAGGTAAGCGCACACAAGAAGTCGTGCCAGAAGTAAGTCCAATTGCTCTTATTAAAGTAGTTGGTGTTGGTGGTGCCGGTGGAAACGCTTTGAATCGAATGATCAAATCGAACCTCCGTGGCATCGAATTTATTGCAGTGAATACAGATGCACAAGCACTCTATCACTCAGAAGCGCCAACAAAGATCAACATTGGTAAAGCCACAACACGAGGACTCGGAGCTGGTTCAAATCCAGACATTGGACGACAGGCTGCTGAAGAGTCAGCAGAAGAGATTCGACAACAATTGGAAGGTGCAGACATGGTCTTCATCACAGCCGGTATGGGAGGAGGAACCGGTACAGGTGCAGGTCCTGTCATTGCAGACATCGCCAAAGAAATGGGAGTTCTGACCGTTGGAGTGGTTACAAGACCATTCTCATTCGAAGGACATCGACGAATTCAACAGGCAGAAGACGGAATTGAGAATTTGAAGAACAAGGTAGATACACTTATCACCATCCCAAACGACAAGATTCTTTCTATCATCGACAAAAAAACACCACTCACCGAAGCATTCACCGTTTGTGACGATGTACTTCGGCAGGGTGTACAAGGTATTGCTGACTTGATCACCGTTCACGGAATGATCAACGTTGACTTTGCCGACGTGAAGACCGTTATGGAAAATGCCGGATCAGCCCTTATGGGTATTGGATACGGAGCTGGAGAAAACCGGGCACTCGAAGCTGCAAAAGCCGCTATCGAAAGCCCACTTCTTGAGCTTTCAATCGACGGTGCGAAGGGTGTTCTCTTCAACATTACTGGTGGAAACGACCTCAGCATGTTCGAAGTAGACGAAGCAGCCAAGATCATTACCGAAGCTGCAGACCCGGATGCCAACATCATCTTTGGTGCAGTTATCAACGATTCATACACAGGAGAAATCAAAATTACTGTTGTAGCAACAGGATTCGACGAATCACTCCGATCAGGAACTTCTGTACTCCGACAACACTCAGCACTTGGAGGATCATTCAGCAGCAACCCACTCGGAAAATCTTCGACTGCAACTCCAGCCAATCCAACTGCAACTCCAACCAATGGAGCTGACAAAGACATGAAATCAAACCAACCAGTACAAGAAAGCGAACTCGACATCCCGGCATTCATCCGAAAAAAGATGAACTAGCCCACGCGAAGCTCAGTAAAACAATCAAAAAGCCCGCCATCCCCAAAAAAGATCGCGGGCTTTTTTCTTTCTATGCTAAAAGAGACCTAGAAATTTCTTCTTTTTCCCTTCCTCTGGAGCCGGATTCTTCTCATCCAGCTCTTCCAAAAGCGCTTCAGGATTCTCCTCTGCACTAGCCACGCGCTCTTGATCCTGCAAAACAGCACGGCTCAAGTCACGCTCTGCTTCCTTAAGGTCAGCCAACATTCCATCAAAATCTGGTTGTGGAACAGCAGCCTCTTCACGCAAAATCGCAATCGAGTCACGTATTTCCTGTTCGCTCGATTCCATAAGGGTGGCAATCATCTGTTGTCGAACCTCTGGCCGCATCTCCCGAAAAGTCGGAGAAACAGCGAGCAAACCTTTCAATTCTTGTTGTAGATCAGCTAGAGCCATGCCATTTCAAGTTAGGAACTACGCAGTTGCAGAATCAATCTTCACTTCTCCTTGTGCATATCGAACACCGGTATCAACCTTAGCATCATCACCCTTCTTCTCTACTGGTCCCCATGCAACTTTATTATCACCAATCTCGACAAAGTGTTTTTGACCTGTAGCACCTGTTCCTTCCATTCGCACAGAAGTAATGTTATTAGCTTTTGCAAGCTTGGCGATATCTTCTGCCATACCTTGTATAATCTTTGGCATATCACCAACCTGTGGAGCTGAAGAAGCCATAATCAAATCTTTTGCAATCTTATTGATTTTTTTCTGTGCGAATTCCTTTGATTCAGCAGCAGAAGCTGATACACGTTCAGGCTTTGTATCTGAATTTACGAGTACAATTGTCCCAGTCAAGACGCCTTCTTCAGTTGAACCCTCTTCCTCATAAGGGATTGGTTGATCCTTCTCTGATTTTCCTTTCATATAAAGTTTCCCATCTGGATCCTTAAAGACTGAAATACCATTTCCAAGATCAATTTTTGACCCAACAGGAGCTGCCTTAAGCCATTCCACATCTTTTCGGAATTGATCTCGATTTTTATCAAGATTTTCTTGAGATTTTTCTCCCTCAGAAGAGGCAGGGAACTTAGCCATATCCTTTCGTTCAGGATCCTTATTGAATACAATTTCTTGACGGATACCTTCTACATTTTGATGCCCCTTCCCAGTGATCCACCATTCAATACGAACAGATTGACCATCGGTTGAAGGAGTAATAACAGCTCGAATCAAGTTATTCTTGGCCATTTCTCTTGTATAGAGCGCATCACCTTTCTCTTTCTTAATTTCAAGCTGCTTGCCTCCACATTTCTTAATCAAAGCTTCCGCATCAACAAGGTCGTCCTCCTGCCGAAGCATAGCCTCAATACTCGATTGAACCTTCTGATCAGTCGTAGCCTCCTTCACCTCTGGCGTAACCTCTTCTTGTTTTGGTTCTGGAGCAGGAGCAGCATTAGGATTGAATTCAATGTCTCCATAATTAGTGAGAAGTTTATCATCCAATGGATCACTACTAGTGACAGCAGCTTTATATTCCTCATTAAACGCTTTTACTTTTTGAGACAACTTGCTCTTAACAGCTTCTTGTTGAGCTTTCACCTGATCAATAGCATCCATAATGGTATTAAACGTCTCAACACCCTTCTTAATAGCATCCCGAAGACTTTGTGGCATTCCAGCTTTAATATAACTCTGCTCATATTCACCCTCAAATTCAGTACCACTTATGGTCACTTTATACTGTTGTGATATATCATCAAACCTCTTCTGGAGAGCATTTACAACTGGTATAACAGATGATTCTAACTCTTCCAAAGTTTTCCATGTTTCTTTCCCAGCCTCTATATCTTGAGAAGGTGCTTCTTGAGGTGCCGAACTTGGCTTGTTTTTGAAGATGAGTCGAGATTCTGCAAAGAACTTTTTCATATTTATTTTGGTTTAGGAAATTTTTAAATCCCTTAATTATAGCACAAAAAAGCCTTTCAAAAAAGCCCTTCAAAGGCAAAGTTCTATTCACACCAGCTCAGCCACAATTGAAACAGCTCCCCATTTTCGGGGTGAGCCAAATCCAGTTCCGGATGCCATTGCAATCCTAAAATACCTTTATCTTTCAACGAATACGCCTCAACCAAGCTGTCTGGACTCCGGGCCTCCACCTGCAACTCTTTGGCCAAAGCATCCACTCCCTGATGATGATAACTATTCACATTCATCCGGTCTTTTTCATACACAGAACGCAAAAGGCCGCCCTCTTCCAGAATCACATCATGAAAACACTCTTCCATATTTTCGAGCGAAAAATCATCGGAATTCTCATCTTTATACGCAATGTGATCAATAAAACCCTCCTTTTTCGAAAGCTCCTGATGAAGCGTTCCCCCAAGAACCACATTAATCAGCTGCATCCCGCGACAAAGCCCCAGCATGGGAATCCCTCTTTCATAACAGATTTTTACCAGAGCCACCTCAAAAATATCCCTATGCCGTTGAACCTTTTTGGCCGATTTGCCCTCCTGGTTATACCAGGAAGGACACACATCGCTTCCTCCCTGCAAAATCATCCCGGAAACATCTTCCAGGTAGTGTTCAGCCACTTTTAAGGCTTCCTCCATACTATCCAGCTGGGTATGGGCAAAAGGCATAATCGGCAGAAAATCCTGGTCAATCAAATAGTCCGTCACCGATGTGATTGCATGTGCGCGAACCTGCTTCTCAAACTGAGAAAATCGGGGCGGAATAAGTATTTTTCGCATGAGCTGGAGCAGAAATTATGGTAAGGTGGCGGATGAACCCCAATTATTCAAAGTTATCAACATGAGTCTGGCGGTAAGTGAAGCAAAAAATCCCAAGTCGTTCAACGCATTTGTAAAAAATCATCCCCTCGGTACTGTACACCAATTATGGGAATGGGGCGAGTTTCAGGCAAAATCAGCGAATCGTGACCAGTTTTGGGCACTCCAGCTGGAAGAAAATGGATCGATTACCGGCACAGCATTGGTTATCCGCCAACGCCTTCCATTTGGCAAAAACTGGCTCTACTGTCCGCGTGGACCCCTTCTTGACTACTCAAAAAAAGAGCACGTTCAGGCACTTTTCAGTCACATTCAATCCCTTGCTAAAAAAGAAAACAGTCTTTTTTTTAGGTGGGATCCGCCCCTTACTTCGTTAGAGGAAGGGAAGCAGGCTATTACTCAAACCCAATCCCGCCCCGCGCATGCCCACTACCAACCGGAAAGCACGCTCATCGTTGATTTAACACCCTCAGAAGAGGAAATCCTGGCACAAATGAAGTCCAAGGGCAGATACAACATAAAAGTTGCCCAAAAACATGGTGTCACCATCACCGAATCACATGACATAGAAGCCTTTTATAGCCTCTTCAAAGAAACCACATCTCGCGACGATTTTAGCGGCCACCCACTCACATATTACCAAAACATGGTCAAAGCCACCGGGGCCAGACTGTTCCTGGCAATGTATGAAAACAAACCCATCGCCGGTGCCATCGTCACCTATTTCAATAAAACCGCCACCTACTATTACGGCGCCTCATCCGACCAAAACCGTAATGTTATGGCACCGTATCTGCTCCACTGGCACATCATGCAGGATGCCAAAAATCAGGGCTACACCGAATACGATCTCTTTGGAATCGCACCAGAAAACGCCAAAAACCACCCCTGGCAGGGTGTTACCAGCTTCAAACTCAAATTCGGTGGCACACGAATCAACTATATCGATGCCCAGGAAATCGTCTATCAACCACTCTGGTTCTGGATCATGAAAATCGTCAAAAAACTCCGACGATAACTACGATTCAAACTGGTCCAGCTGTTCCAAAAACGCTTCAGCCTTTTTTCTCAACTCTTCATAACTCTTAAGAGCCTTTTCATTTTCAGCATGCATCGCATCCACCATCTCTAATCCCAGTTGTAAAAGTTTGTCGTCCTTCATCTCCAAAAATTAAGAAATACGAGGATCATATGCCGAATCCACAACCACCACATTCATGCCATGGTACGCCATCGCGTGTGAAATTGGCAGGTGGTGTTCCTTCCCGCCCTTTGGCCACGATTCATGGAGCGCGCCAATCGTCAAAAATGAAACCTCATCGGATGACCGCAAAACCTGATCGGCCAGATATGACGCAATAAAGGCATTATGCGCATCCATCCGATACAACAAGCTCTCTTTCCCTTCCATAATCAAATTTTTCGACTCATCAAAATCGTATCCGCGAACATCCAGGCCATTCCCTGCAACAAGCTTGGCTTGAAAAGAAGCATAATCAAACTGCTCCCGATATTCCGGAGGAACATTTTTTTTCATCTCCTCAATAGCCGTTGAAATATGCTCTTTTGGAATAGTTTTCGGAAAATCCTGCATCGAATAGTTGCGGGGCGTTCCTTCATCATAAACAGTATCAATAAATCCGGCTTCATACGCGCGTAAAATAGCATCACGAATCTCTGCCTGAGAATCTGCAGTGGATCGGCCTCCCCCTTCACCGGCCATTGATTGTGCTTTTTTCTCAGTTTCCGCATCAAGACTCAAACCCGGAACAGCCGGGTGAGCCTGCATAAAAAGAACGACAGTTTTTGCATTTGGATTCGCGCTTTCCACAACATATGACGGATGAATTTCAAGTTTCTTTAATTGATCCACCGCTTCACGTAGTGAATTAGAGCCAACTCCCTCAATCTCTTCAATCCCAACTTTCTTCACGCCGGACTTCTCCACTTCAGCTTTCATCTCTGTGGCAATCTCCTCAAATGCCGTATCAATGTGTGTTTCTTTCTTCGAGTCAAAGTCACCCCGCAGATCCTTATACGTTTTTTCCAAAGCAAAAAGATCCGGGTCTTTTGGATGATCTTTCTTGAGTTGGTCCAAAAGTTTCTTGGAATCATCCAGGATTTTTTCAACCGATTGACCGGACGCTTTCAATTTTTCATCATCTTCCATTAAAATCACCAGCTTCTCACGGAGTTTGTCCGCAGGAGATTCTGGGGCTTGTTCAACATTCTTTTTATAAAGTTTCCCATACTTTCCCTCAGGGGCTGGCGTTGGTGACGGAGCTGGTCCGGGAGCCGGACTTGGTGTCTGTTTGTCTTCTTTTTGTCGTGCTGCCTCACGCTCATCAGCCTTTCTTTTCTCCTCTTGTTGCACCGCGGCATCATCCAGTTCACTATCCATCGACTTCACTTTTGTCAAAATCGACTCCATATAACTGAGCGACGAATCCACCTGTTTCGACATCACGAGCAACTCATCTGTACTACTAAACTCACTTACGAGAATTTTTTTCATATCCTTTTCAGCATAAGCAAGCCGTTGATTCACAACATCAATATCCTCTTCAGAAAAATGATTCAGTGATTCATTCCGTTTCATCATCCTTGCCGCTGCATCATTCACACTCTTATAGGTCGTCTCCAAACTGCTTCCCAGTTTCTGTGCATACTCAATCGCCTCAACCCGAAGCGCCTCTTTCACCCGATCAATTTGTCTGGCATCATCAGTAGAGCCAATATCCTCAGGATTTTTCTGTAAAAACATCCGATCATCCGGATTTTTCAACTTCAATCCAACGCCTTTTTCAAGCTGCTCTGCATATTTTTGAAGACCGGTAAACTCATCCTGCACGCTCTTTTTTTCATCCATCCATTCATTCGGAGAAAGCACCAGCGCCAACGCGTGCATCTGATGTTTCCCGGTTTCCAGATCAAGCCGGTCCGGATCCTCCGGCTTTTGGTTGTCCGGTAAATTTAAAACATTTCCATAATTTTTAATGGTCTGCAAAAGATACGCGCGATAAGCAGATTCATCTTTTTGTGAAAGATTTTCCCCGGCAGCCATCAGGTAAGCGACAGCAAAACCTTCGCTTTCCTTGGCCAGTTTTAGATCTTTGACCATGTTCAGATACTTCTCCATATTCAAACCCTTTGCTGTATTTTCCAGATTTAAATGAGCATCAAAATTCAAATTCCACCCATCATCAGAATGCTCATACACATCAACCGCCTTCTTAAACCACGCTTCTCCAAGCTTATCACTTATCATGGACCAACCAGCCAAAAAACCATTCAAGCGATTCCGTGCCGGACTGACAGCATTCTCTTCCCCCCACCATTCATAATCAGTGATCCTCGCGTCCGAAGCATCGGGATCGGTCACTCCAAATGCCCATTCCCGCTTTTTCTGGACCTTATCAAGTCGCCCCTGCAGCGTATCTTTTAAAGAAAGAAGCTTATTCTGCATCGCGATCGACC
This sequence comes from Candidatus Peregrinibacteria bacterium, assembly GCA_020429235.1. Classification (GTDB taxonomy): domain Bacteria; phylum Patescibacteriota; class Gracilibacteria; order UBA1369; family UBA1369; genus JAGQLQ01. Next base: position 39,228 of record JAGQLQ010000013.1, read on the forward strand.
GCTGAACCTCTTTCGACATAAACTTACGCGCCAGCGTTTGCTTGTCCTTCTCCATATTTTTCATGGAATCCAGTCTCCCCAAAAGCCGATCGCGGGTTTGTTTCAACCACTCGATCTGCCGATTCATATGTTCGTTGTCGGTGTATCCCTTAAAATGATCCTTTACACGCTGAATCTCTTCCCGATAAGCATCCTTAATATCGTCCGCCTTTACATCATCGCCGGCATCAATCCGAAACCCAAGTTGTTGCAGATTCATAGCCATTCACATGCGTTGGTCAGGAACTAAGCGGTCTTTTTAGGAGCAAAGAAATCTTCCTTCTTTTTGTCCTCTTCCTTTTTCACTTCCACAATCACCTTCTTCTCCGCACCATCTTCTTTATAGGTCACGCTGTAGAATCCAGGATCCTGATCTTTCACCTTCTCCTGAACCTTCTGTGGGACATCCTCTTTTTTAAGATGATCACCCCTTTCTGCAGCTTCCGCCTTGGCAACATCAATCGGGTCTTTTGCAAAAGCCTCAAGACCTTTATCTCCGCCACCCTCTTTTGGAGCTCCGCTTGGTTGTCCACCTGGAGCCTGTGATGGCTTGGCATTCGTCGGATCTTTTTCTACCTCTCCAGAATCCTTTCGTTCAATACCAAGACCCTTTTCCCATCCAAGAACCTTTGGCATTCGCTTCTTCAAAGAGTCCAATTCTTCCTTGTTCGACTCAAGCCATGCCTTCTTATCTTCAGCTTTTTCATACGCTGCCTTCATACTCACAGCCTGTCGGTACTGCGTTGGAGAAGTTCGTGAAGCCGTATGATCAGTCATCACAAGAAGAACTTTGCTGGTATCCGCCTTATCTTTTTCAAGTTGCTCATCAACTTTTGGCTTCTTTTCTTCTTCTTTCTGCTCCTGCTTTTTTTGAGCTTTTTCCAGGTCTGATTTGTAGTTATAAGCAGCGCGGATGTTAGCGTCAATCAACTTCCGAATTCGTTCTTGAGCCTCAAGATCACCCATCAAAGCTTTCCCACCACCAGCCAGCTGAACTTCATCACGAATTCGCTTCATAAGTTCACTATCACGACCAAGCTTGTCATTGATCATAGCCTTATACTTCTTCAAAAATTCAGGATCCTTTTTCCCATACATTTGATCAGCACCTTCCATTAGGCCGGCAATCATTGCGAGGCCCTTCCCACCAACCATATAACGAAGAGTCTCATCTCCATAAGCACTAGAATGATCCATAATATACTTACTAATATCCAAATCATTCACATTCATTTTTGCAGAATCAAAATTCCCACCCATCATTTTCGCCAAAGTTCGTTGAGCAATTCTATCCCATTCAGATGGGTCATTACTTGCCCACATAGCTCCTTCCAATGCACTGCGAATCATTGCAAGTCGGCTCGGATCATCAATCTCTTCATTGAACTGAATCTTTCCCAAAACAGTATCAATAAAATTAGAGCGATCCTTTTCCGCCCCATGAAGGACTTCTTTTAGTTGTTCAGAATCACCATGCTCTTTTAGCCATTGGGCTGGAGAAAGAATATCCTGATCATTAGTCCCTTTATTCAACTTATCCATAAAATCTGCATCGCCCATCTTTTCTTGGACATAAGCCTGGTAGGCCTTAAACGCTCCAGGGGCATTATGCTTTTCAGAAAAATATTTATCAGCAGAAGCCATCTTTCCAAGAATATGGCCCACAGCTTTTGGCTTATCTACAGGCGCTCCCATTCTTTCAGTAACATGCTTGAACATGCTCATATCTTTTACATTCGATTTTTCATCAGGTTGAAAAGACGCATCGTAAACAAACCAGTTAATCTGTCTTTTATCGCCACCATTCTCAAGTCTTTGTTTTTTGATTTTTTCAACCAAAGCATCAGCAGCTTCTTTTCCTTGTTCTTCATACGTCGTTTGAACTGTTTCGGTAAGGAAATCGAGCTGATCTGTACGGGTCCAGTTGGTTGAACCTCCAGCAGCTTTCCCTTCAACATGTTGTTGCATCTGCATCCCCTTCGCAAAATGGCTATCATCATTCAAGGGAGCAGACTGATGGAACTGAAAGTTCTTCTTTACCGATGCTTTCACAGTATCCCAGTTTCCTTCATCCTCTTTGTTTGGATGATTTTGTCGCAATTCAACATCATGCGCTTCCATCTCAAGCACAATTGATTGTCGATACTTGGTCGCCTCTTCTTTAATCTCAGCATTGCGAGCTTTTACCGCAGATTCAATCTTACCCAAAGAAGTGTCTCGCGCAGTTTCGAGCTCTTTTTTGTATTGCTTCAATTTCTCAGGAATTTTCTTTTTTTCCGCCTCAATATCAGATTTCAATTTATCCTTGTTCGGATCATCATCCTTAATCGCTGCCAATTTCGCATCAAGCATCCCCTCCAATTCTGTCTTCTTGGAATCAACTTTTCCTTTAATAATCCCATCATAGTACGTCTTGTCAGTATCAGATTTGTACTCAGTCACGGTTTCCGCCTTCTTGGCAGCTTCAATTTTTGACCCCTCTGTTTCAGAAAAAGGATTCTCAGACGGTCCACCTTCATAAACAAATCGAGGACCCATGGAAGGGACAAAGTTTGTGTGACAGTATAAAAATTTCATGATGCGAGTTTTTTAGTTTTTATATTTTTTTCAAAATTTGTTCAGCAGCTTCACGCTCTTTCTCTTCAGCTTTTGCACGAGCCTCTTTTTGGGGCTCTTCAAAATACTGTTTCTCAAGTTCGGTAGCCGTAATGTTAAAATCATCAATCGCCTCCTCCCGATCTTTCAAAAAGTCAGCATTAATTTTCCCAATAGCCTCCTCTTCATGTTTCAGATGAAGATACAATTTCCGAAGTAGTCCAAAATCTTTTGCCTCAATAGCTGCATCAATTCTTGTTTTTTCTTCGACCGATAAACTCTGTACCGCCAGCGATTTTCCATAGAGATCCAGGAATCGCTCAAGGGTGAAAGAGTCGTCATGATCTGCCATCATTTGTGACATAGGAAGGTTTTTAGTATCTCAATATTATAACACAAATCGAAAATTAAACAAATGGGACATAGATCCAAAACTATCCCACGGAGAGCGCCGCGATTTCCGTACTAAACACAAATTTGGAGTCCCGAAAAGCCTGCAAAAGAGCGCTGGACTCCTCATCACTCATTTCCTGAATTAATTTCACTACATTATTGCGCACAGAATCCGGGAAGTTCCGGTAGTGAGATAAAGCAAAATCCAACTCTTTCATCTCATCCTGCTGAACGTAACCCAACAGCTTTTGCGTAAACAGCTCTGTGTGCTCAGTATCTCCCAGCTCAATCAGCGTCACCAGCGCGTGAAGTTGAAGATGTTCATCTCCATTTTCAAGCTGTTCGTGAACATACTCTTTGTCCCATGTCGCCTTAATCGATCCCAAAATAGACAAAGTACATTCCACCGCCTTCGGATCATTCGAAGCCAAAAGTCCTGTTAAACGAGGCAGAACTTTAATCCGCATCTCTTCAAACTGCCACAGACCCGTAATCGATTCACTTTGCAGCTCCAAATATTTGCTATCCAGAAATGGCTCCAGATAAGGAATAATCCCACGATCCCGAAACGTCGCCAGTGTCTTCAAAACATTCTGCTGAATCTGCACATCCTTATCCCGCAAATGAAGTTCCAAAAAGCTCATCACATCCTCAAGGTCAAAATACTTGAGTGCCGCGATCACCTCCGACTTCACATACGCCGGCATTCCACTCAGCAAAACTTTCTCATAAGTCCTCAACAAATAGTGTTTCGTTACCGGCACCGCGTCCAGCCTTTTCGCCGTTTGGATAATCATATTAATCGCGTGAATCGCCTCCAGTTTCATTTTTGGATCTTCATCCTGTTCCAAAATCTTCGTCAGATCCACAATCGTCTGGGCATTCCCAATCCCACCCAAACTTCCGATTACCCGGGCCTTCACATTGCCCTCCAAAGTAGGAAGTTCCAGCATTCGCCGCAAATAAGGTTCGCCACTTTTAATCGAAGAAGCTTCCGAAAAAAGATCAATCGACTGAAGTTTCAAAAACTCATCCTGGCTATTCAAATTGGCTTTCAACTGGCCAAAATACAACCGTTTCATACGGATTGAAATAGGGATCAAAAGAGCCGCGACAGCAAGAATCACACCAGTATTCAGGGTCGATTCCAAAGCAATATCATTCGTGTAGAGAAGGAGGATTAACGAAAATCCAATCATACCCAGCGAATAAAAAAGTCCATGAATCAAAAAGTGAACACCGCGTTCAAACTCTTCTGGAACCACCGACAGCATCTGACTCAAACAGATCTCATAGTAGGAAAAGTGAGAGAGCGAGAAGACCAAAAATACAGCAATAACCGCTGGATAAGTCAGTCCCATAAGTGACGCAATAAGCGTTACAGCCAGCACACTGGCAGGAAAGAAAATAAGCATGTTACTCACCCCATAGCGGAAAAGCAGGCGTCGGACCAGCATAGTACTAATAAGCCAGGCCCCCAAACTTCGCACCATGTAAACCAAACCCAGAATCTCCGTAAGTATTCCGTGCCCAAAATTTTCACCCAAAACCGTCTTCAGTTTAAAGTCGATACTAATGTGAAGTCCCACAAAAAGAATCACCACAATCATCAAAAGCCGATACAGCTTCGACTCACCAAACAGATATATCCCACCCTTTTTAATCTCATCAAAAAGGCTCGATTTATGTGCCTCATGAAGAGTTTTCGTCAGCTCATATTTAAACTTCCGACCCACAATCGTAATCAAAATCAGAACCACAAACAAACCGGCAATAGCCAAGGTTCCAATCCCCAAAAATTCATGAATCAACTTGTACGGCTCCGCAAAAAGTGCACCCAAAACCAGCCCCAGATTCATAAATCCAAGCACAAACGGCAGGTACCGTTTGGATTGGAGAGGAGTAAAAATCGACGAAGTAAACTGCGTTAACAAACCTTCATGGAGCCACATAACCAAAAACGCGATCACAAAAAAGTAGAACGAATGAGCAAACTCCCCAATATGCAAAAAGAGCAGTGCCACATAGTTCACGATAAAAAACAGAATCGCAGCCGCAAAAAGTTTGTCGGCCTTCATCTTCTCCGCTGCTATCGCGTTCGTCACAGAATACAAAAGCACCAATCCAGACACCGCCACAATGGAGAACGGCAAGTGTTCCGGCCCCAGCTCCAAAAGGAAAATTCCAAGCGCATGGATAAAGTTAGCCATGGCCACGAACCCCAGAAAAAACGCCAGGGTCCCCATGAAGAATTTTTTCGCGAACTCTTTTCGCATAAATAAGGGCAAAATAATCCCCTTATTCTACCACAAAAATCAGTTTTTTGCCACCTTCTGTCCGCCTCCCTGCTCCTTAACCCGGTCAATGTAGAGCATCCCATCCAGATGATCCACTTCATGCTGCACAATCCGCGCATTCAAACCTTTCAACTTCAAAACATGCTCATTTCCTTTCACATCCAAAAATTTCACCGTTAACTCCGTCGCCCGTGCCACCTTGTCAAACTTCCCCGGCAGACTCAGGCATCCCTCTTCCGCCACCTCCATCTCTTCACCCATCTCTACAATCTCTGGATTCACCATGTCCACAATCAGTTCATGATCTGTACCATTGTTAAAAAAACAGACCACCACCCGGTCATTCACGCCCACCTGCGGCGCGGCCAGACCAATCCCATTCGCGTCATGCATAGTCTCTTCCATATCCACAAAAAACTTCGACAATTTCTTCTTGTTTATTTTTTTCACCGGATCAGAAACGGTCCGCAAAATCTTGTTGTCGCTCCCTTTTTCAATCGGAATCAGAGCCATAAAGCAAAAGTAAAAATACGGCAGCCATTGTAGCAACAGTTCTCCAACTCGACAAATAACTAAAGCTTCTTCAGCTCAGCCTCAATAAAGCCATCCAGTTCACCATCAAAAACTTTGTCCGGATTATTTTCCTCATATCCGGTCCGATGATCTTTCACCATGGTGTACGGCTGCAAAACATACGAACGGATCTGATTCCCCCAGGCAATTTCCTGTTTTTCCCCACGAATTTTGGCAATTTCATCAACCTGTTGCTGCTCTTTTAGGTCATGGAGTTTCGCCACCAGAATTTTCATAGCCCGCTCTTTATTCTGGAGCTGACTTCTTTCATCCTGACAGGTCACCACAATATTCGTCGGAATATGAGTGATTCGCACCGCGGAGGAAGTCTTATTCACGCTTTGCCCACCCGCCCCGGACGACCGGAACGTATCAATCCGCAAATCACCTTTATCAATCTCCTCAACTTCAGTTTCCGGCAAATCCGGCAAAACATCCACAAAAGCAAACGAAGTTTCCCGCGAATTCTTTGAATTAAAAGGCGACAGCCTCACCAACCGATGCACTCCACGTTCGCCTTTCAAATATCCATACGCGTGCATTCCCCGCACAAAAACAGTCACACTTTTCAGCCCAACCTCTTCACCGGGCGACTTTTCCACCACTTCAACGCTAAACTCCTGATTCTCCGCATACCGCAAGTACATGCGAAGGAGCATATCCGCAAAATCCATCGCATCCTTCCCCCCGGTCCCCGCGTGAATACTCACAATCGCATCATATTTATCGTATCTCCCACTCAAAAACGTCTTCACTTCCAGTTTCCGCCACCCCTTTTCCAAATCTTCCACCATCGTCTTAAACTCTGCCGCAGTTTCCGGGTCCGCCTCAATATCGATCGATGGGAACAGCCCGACCAGCTCATCACAGTCATTCTTCATTTTTTCCCACTCCTCCACCTCTTTCTGCACATCACTCAACTGCTTGGAAACAAGCTGAGCCCGCTCCTGATCATTCCAAAAATCCGGATCCTGTGTTTCCGCCGTCAGCTTTTGGATCTGATCTTTCAGAGATGAAAGGTCGATCTTCTTCAGAGCGGCAGCCACCTCTTCCACCACGGTATCAAGTGTTTGTTTATGTTCATGCATACCAAAAGTTTAGCACAAACTTTTCAATCTATGGTAGAGTAGCTCCGCCGCGATTAATCGAACCACATGTCAGTCGCAAGAAAAATTCTCATGAATACGGGTGCCCAGATTGGAGCCAAAGCAGTTTTGGCCTTCATCGGATTCGCCACTGTTCGCTTCATTACCAACTATCTTGAAGTAGAAGGATACGGATACTACACCGGTGTCTACGACTTCATCGCCTTTTTTGGAATCGCTTCAGACCTTGGACTCTACACCATCGCCGTCCGCGAAATGGCTCGCGATGAGAAAAATGTCGACAAAATCATCGGAAACGTCCTCACCATCCGCACCATCCTGGTACTCATCACCATGACGTTGGCCTTTGTTTCAGCCTTTTTTTATCTCCCAACAGACTCAAATTTCTTCCTGCCGGGAGCCGTGGCAATCGGTGCAACCGCCACCATTTTTGCACTCCTCACCGGAACCGTTTCTTCCGTTTTGCAGGTGCACTACAAAATGCAGTACAACGCATTCGCATCCGTGGTTGGAAAGGTCGTCACACTCGCTTACATGGTGTATGTGATCTTCATCTGGAACCCGGGTGTGAGTGAAGCCGGATTCTATCATCTCTTTGTAGCTGGAATTATCGGGAACATTTTCCTCTTTGGAATCTCCCTCTATTATGCCAAAAAGTTTGCCAACATTCGTTTCCAGCTGGATTGGAAATTCATGAAAGGAGTGATCGTCAAATCGCTTCCGTACGGATTGGCACTCATCCTCAACAACCTCTATTTCCGCATCGGATCGCTCATGCTCGTCCGTATGTCAGGACCGGAGCAAACCGCACTTTACGGACTTCCACTCCGCGTTTTGGAAGCCATTGCCATCCTGCCGCTCTACTTCATGAACGCGGTCCTTCCAACCCTCACCAAAACACTGAAAGAAAAATCCGAACGATACAAACAGGTTATCCAGTACTCTTTCGATGCCCTGGTTATGGGAGGAGTCGCCATGGCAGTCGGAATGTCCGCCATCTCGTATCAGGTCATCTATCTCCTTTCAAACGAAGACTTCCTTACCAACCCTGCCACAGGCTTTTACGGTGCCGACGTCGCCCTGCAAATTGTTATTTTCGCGCTGGCATTCTCATTTATTAATACTCTTTTCGGATTCACACTCGTCGCAATCGGAAAGCAGTCAAAACTGCTCTACGTAAACGGAACCGGAGCAGTGCTGGCCATTATTCTCAACCTTTTCCTTATTCCTGAGCTTGGTGCCCGCGGAGCCGCTATCACCGATATTATTGTCGAAATGTTTGTGGCGCTCGCAGCGTATCTTTTCGCCAAGAAATACCTCGACTTCAAAATCAGTCTTAAGAATACATTCAAAATCATCGCCGCCGCTGCCGCTATGGGAGCTGCCGTTCACTTTGGCGCAGAGCCAACCTATAACCTCTTCGGCCTTGGCAATAAAAACATCCTTCTCCTTATCCCACTCGGAGGAATCATCTACATCAGCCTCCTCTTTATCATGAAGGTCATCACTCCGGAAATGATCGCCCTCGTCCGTAAGCCAAAGAAAGAGACGCCAAAGACAGAAGGAGATATCGACGGAAATTAAAAACCTTCAACAATCTCTTTAAAGCGATCGCCGCGCTCTTTGTAGTTTTTGAACATATCAAAGCTGGCCGCCGCAGGAGAAAGAATCACAAACTCTCCCTCTTGAGCGATGTCCTCAGCCAGATTTACAGCATCCTCAAAATGCTCACACCGATAAATCTTCACCGGAAACTCTTGCGGTTCAGCCTTTTTCAGCTCCTCTTCCATCTTGTCCGCAGTCACGCCAATCAAAATCACAGACTTCACATTTTCACTATTTTGAAGGTCTTTCGCCCATTCTGAATAGTCAGAATTCTTCTCACTTCCACCGCAAATCAAATGGGTTTCACCTTCAAACGCGTGTGCGGCAGCGATACACGTTTCCGGAGTGGTAGAAAACGAATCGTTATAAAACTTCACTCCATCCTTTTCACGCACCAACTCTAACCGATGCGGCAACCCGGCAAACGAATAGAGCACCTTTTGAATAGCCGGAATCGGCACATCAATCCATCGACACACCGCCACCGCAGCCATAACATTTTCCAAATTATGCGGCCCCGGCAATGCCACCTTCTTGGCCATTCCCACCATCTCACAGGTATTCGGCGTACAGTACAAAATAACCGGACCTTCGGTGTGCACTCCTTCTTTCAACGGCAACTTCCGGCTTACCTCCATAACATGGCCTTTGGCCTCCTTTTTAAACTCTTCCGCGTACTCATAATCAGCATTCAAAACCAGCAAATCATCCGCTCCCTGGCCCCGCGCAATATTCTTTTTCGCATCCCAATATTCCGCTTTATCGGCATGATAGTCTAAATGCTCGCTGGTAGTCATCAGCACCACAGCCACGTGCGGCGAAACCTCCAAATCCTGCAACTGAAAACTCGACATCTCCAAAACCGTCCATGAATCCTCTTTTAAATCATCCAAAAACTCCAAAGGTGGAGTCCCAATATTTCCACCCAAATGGGCATCCCGCCCATCCTCTTTCAACATCTCAAAAATCAAAGTCGAAGTCGTTCCCTTTCCCTTCGTTCCTGTCACACCAATCACTTTCCCCTTGGCATGCTCCATAAAAAACTTGGTCGCACTCGTCATTTCTCCCTCAAAATCTTTGAATCGATCCAGCTTCACCCCCGGACTCCGAAACAACACATCACACTTCTTTGCTTCTTCAAAATCACCTCCTTTTCCCTCCAATTTTTCATCAAAAACCGTCACATTTGAATACCCATGCGCCGACAAATACTTCTCAACCGCCTGGCCTTCCACACCACTGCCCAAAATACCAATATGCGAATCCTTATTCATGAAAAAAATGTAAAAAAGAAAGTGGCAAAAATATACCACCATAGACATTTCTAGCATAGCCATGTACACTCAAATCCAATAGGCACAGATGTGCAAGCCTCGACCACGGCTCTAAAGTGTGGTACTATAATCTGACATTTTTCGTTCGACTGCGGCGTCAGTCAACGACCAATAAACTTTTATATCATAATTCGAAAGAACAAGTTTATGAGTAACAACAAGGGAAGTGGCTCTCAGGATAGTCCAAAAAAAGAGAGCAAGCTCGACGCATGGTTGCGCCAAACATTACAAGGCGGCAGCCAGCCTGCTGGAACAAAAACCGAGCATAAAAAAGGTCCATCAAAGCCTTCAAACAAGAGAAATTCCGGCAAACCAAAACATCAATCGCGAAACTCTTCGCCAAAATCTTCACAAAAGAACAAGAGTTTTCGCTCAGGAAAGCGCTTTAAAAAGCAGCCTTTTAACAAGTCTCGTCATTCACATGGCAACTTTAAAGGCAAACTTCGCTGCATTCCAATTGGTGGACTCAACGAAGTCGGGAAGAACTGTATGGTTCTGGAATACGAGGAAGAGATCATCATCATCGATATGGGATATCAATTCCCGGAAGCCGATCTTCTTGGCGTGGATTACATCATTCCAGACCTCTCATACTTAAAAGGAAAGGAAAAAAAGATCCGCGGAATCATCTTTACCCACGGCCATCTTGACCACATTGGAGCTGTTTCATACCTGATCCCGGAACTGGGATTCCCGGAAATGTACGGAGCGCAGCTCACCATGAGCCTTATTCAAAAGCAGATTGAAGAGTTTGGACTGGTCAATCAATCAAAGATTAATGTGGTCACCAGTAAAGACACCCTTCAACTGGGACCGTTCAACATTAGTTTCTTTGGAGTGAATCACAGCATCCCGGATTCACTGGGAGTAGTGGTCAAAACACCAGCCGGAAACATTGTCCACACCGGTGATTTCAAATTCGATCTCACCCCATCTGGAAACCAAAAACCGGCAGAATTCGACAAAATCAGCGCACTCGCACATCAGGACATTTCTGCACTATTCATCGACTCAACCAACGCCCTCAAACCAGGACACACCATCACCGAACAAAAGATCGGTGACTCATTGGAAGAGATCGTCAAAAACACCAACGGACGTATTATCATTGCATCGTTTTCGTCTCAAATTGGACGTTTACAGCAGATCGTGAACGCAGCCGTGAAGTTCGATCGAAAGATCATCCTGAGCGGCCGCAGCCTTATCGACAACTTTGCAATCGCCAGCAAAATTGGATATCTGCGCGTGCCACAAGGTCTCACAACAGATATTTTCCGTGCGAAAAAAATCCCACCAGAAAAATCAATCGTCCTCACGACGGGTAGTCAGGGAGAGGATTTCGCTGCACTCAGCCGTATGTCTATGGAAGAGCACAGCAAAATCAAAATCAAACCAGGCGACACCGTTGTTCTCTCCTCTTCTCCAATTCCAGGAAACGAAAAGGCCGTTACCAAGGTGATTAACAACCTTTCCCGGCTTGGAGCACGGATTATCAACAACAACATTATGGATGTCCACACCTCTGGACACGCCGCGCAGGAAGACCTCAAGCTCATGATGACGCTGGTCAAACCACGCAATGTGGTTCCAATTCACGGTGAATACTTCATGCGCCAAGGTTGCAAAGCTCTGGCCACATCACTCGGCTACTCAGACAGCCAGGGAATCGTTATAGAAAACGGCGATGTCCTTGAAATCGAAAACAACGACGCGGTCTACAAAGGTGAAAAAGTCGAAAATAAATACATTATGGTCGACGGACTTGGCGTAGGAGACATCAGCGCGCAAGTTATTATGGATCGTCAGACACTCGCGGAAAATGGTGTACTCGTCATTATGATGGAAGTCGATGCCAAGAGCCGCAAACCAAAAGGAAAAGTCGAAGTAATTTCACGCGGATTCATCTACATGAAAGAATCAGATGAATTGGTCAAAACCATTGGTGAAAAAGCCCACGAACACTACCTCAAGCTCCTGAGTAAGCGCCCGGACGCCAACCGCAACGAGGCCAAAAAGTACCTCCGCGAAAGCCTGGACAGCTTTGTACAGCAAAAAATCGACCGATCACCACTCATCTTACCAGTGATCATCGAGAAATAATCCTCCACACAAAGAAACACAAGGACCATTACCGTAATGGTCCTTTTTCTTATGCGTTGTAAAAAGCGCACAAAAAGATGGAAAAGTCTTGACAAAAAAGCAAAAAGTTACTATTTTACCTCCCTTCAGGAAGAATCATATTTTTGTTATGAATAAGCCAAAAAATCCAGACAGCAGCGATATCAGGGATTCAAATGAAGTCGATCCAACTGCCCACACGGAGCATGCAATGCCCGTTATGCCAGAGATCGACGAGAGTATTCCAGAAGATCAAAGAGTGACATTGCCGGTCATTTCCCCTGAAGATCTTGGGAAAGTTGGCCATGCCAAAACCGAACATGACATGCATGCCATTGAGCCAACAATAGCTGTAGAAGCCATTACCGACCTCAAGGATCTTCCACCGGCAAAAATAGTTTCTATGCCTCCGCCGGCTCCATCAATAGCACCACCATCAATTAGGGTAAGGCAGGATGAAAGTTTCATCGAAAATTTCGATGTTATTGATAGATCGGTAGCCATAATCACAAATGAAAAAGGATCAGCCACTATTGCCACCATCCCTCTGTTTACCGGATTCAGCACCAACCACTACGATGGAAATGAAGAGTACGATCCAAAAGCATCATTTTTCACCATCGGAACCGATCCGCTTTGTGATATCCACTTGGAAAAGATCGACAATCCTTGCATTCAGCCGCACCACGCGATTATCAAAATCCAGAATGGAAAGGCTTTCATTCGCGGAAAAGAAGGACTGGTAAGGCTCAACGGTGAACCGGCAATAACATGGCAGGAAGTCGATCCCGAAAAAGACATTGTAAAAATCATTCCAAAACAGGGAAATCATGGCGTAAAAATCATGGAGCCACGATACCTCAAAATAAATCCACGTCAGGTTCACATTGAGGAAGAAGACCAGAAAGTCATGATCGACACACTGCGAACTCGCGCAACAAATGTCGTAAAAGCAATGAATCAGGCAATACAAACACTCTTGAAAGATCCAGCGCACAACCCAGAATTAGCAGAAAAAGTTCAGCAGTTGGGAGCACTTCTTCAGGAGCTCATCGATATCGACACTGACATAGGATATTGCTGTCTTAAAAGCCACGCCCTCTTCTTCATGCGATATTTCGATATCGCAAAAGAGACAAAGGACCAAATGGAAAACGTCCTCGCAGAGGTTCGTGGAATAGACGGTATTCGCGCAGAAATCGACGAAAGAACAAAACGCATCGAAGCAATGGAAAAAGCTCACCACAGCAGAGCATGTGAACTCTGGGAAGTTGATGACATCCATTTCACACCGGACGAAGACCCACTCAACAAAGAACAGGTACCATACGTTTTCCGCTGTCCGGTCTTTACCATAAAAAAGAATGGAGGAATGACGTCAAAACCAGTCCCAATGCTCATCCCGGCTATGGATATTGGAACCCATCCGGTGTGTCACATTGAGCTTGATCCATCATCAGAATCCAAACCAAACAGCAAGAACCACATTGCCCCATTTGCCGGAAAACTTTTTTATCAATACGAAGGCGGAGAACGGGTTCTGTACTTCCAATATCTCCAGCCAAACGTTCTCATCAAGAGCACGGAAACATCAGCCAAAAAAGTACCGCCACCAACAGAAACCTTCAGAGTTACCGAAGACATGACTATTCATATTGGAGGTTACGAACTCAAAGTGGATAACCGGACCCATGGATTTACCTATGGCTCAATCAAAAATGACCTTCTTGGCAGCATCGAAAAGCCAGGAATTATTGATGAACTTTTCGAATGCATAGATGATCAGGCAGTCACAACATGGGAACAAGATGACCAGGCTATACGCTACCTTCAAGCGATTATTGAAGGCATTGAACAAAGCAATCTCCCGGAAGAAGAAAAGCAGGAGTTCCGCGATAAGTATCAGGAAAAATATGAAAAAATTACCCTAAAACTTATTGGAAAGATTCAGGATGGATGGCGTGAAGAGGAACCACATGCAGATTCAGGACATTTCCAGACACTGCTTCTTTTTGCTCAGGCAGAAGACGGATTTGCAAGAGAGGCACAATGTATGTACGCGCCGGACGGGATTCTGAAGTACGAAGCAGAAAGAAGAGTCCATATCTACACCAGGAATCATCATCGCGCTCTTCCAGAAAGCGAAAATACAATACTAGGAAGATGGAAAAACAGATCTACAAGACAATGGGTAGAACCAGATGTGAATCCAACTGCAGCAGTAGAAGTGGCCCGTTTCCTTGAATTTGGACTCATTGAAGACGAGCAAGTGGAAGACCTTGGACGCTTCACAGATCGTATTCAGAAGATTCTCAAAGTTCGCGAACAGTTCAGAAAACTCGACAACGACCACACCAATTTAGAGGAAATCCTGGAGCTCAGAGATCTCTGCAACAACCTTTCCATGAATGACATTTTTGCTGCCGAAGAGATTGAAACCAGAAACCTTCACATTGAAGTGGACATGAAACCCGAAGGAAAAGCCAGAGAGTATGTCCGAAAAATCTGTATTTTTCAGGCAAGAAAAGCCTTTAAGCGACTCAAGGAAAGCAATGACCCGGAACACATCCGTGCTGACGAAGCCCTTATTACAGGACTCTGCGTCGTAGGAATCATGCAAAAATTTGAACTCATCGATAACGTAAATGACTTCATTCCTCAGGATGAAATCGACGCCATCATTAGTCAAAAACGGGAAGAAAACCCAGCCGCAACCGATGAAGAACTAAGAAATCAAATTAAGACTCAGGAGGCCAACGACCTCATCAGTGAACAGCTCACCAAGGCAGAAGCACTGGAACAGGCCGAAAAAGCACGTGAAAGACTGGAAGAAGACATTAATCAGGCCGTAAAACATGTGGCAATCATTCAGGATCAAAACATGAATGCCCGCGACAAAAAAGGTATGTCTTTTGAAGAGTTGCAGCAGATGATGCCACTAACAAAAGTGGTTTTTAGTCCGGGACTCCGAAAAGTCATGGACGACACAACCTATGACCTTCACGTTGATGAAATAGAATACAATGCTGGGAAAGCACGAGCAAAAGCCACTCCAACACGTTTAAACTGGCATCGAATCTTTAAACAATGGATAGGCCGCTTTCAAAGCGGACTTCGTCTTGTTGGAAGAAAATCCCTCAGTTCAGGCGAAAACCTGGAAGCCATGTATCAAATGGTCGATTATGCACTGACACAGGGATACGTTGATCAGGAAGATTTCAATGAAATACATGGGGAACTCCGTCGTGCCGCCAAAGCAAAGCAATATAAGACGGCAGCTTCTGCAGCAGCAGTGACAAATTTCGATTATCTGGAACAGACTCCTATTCACAAATACAGCACACCACGAGACAAAGATTTTTATGAAAGTGTCAAAAATGAAATCACAGCGCAAAAACTTCAGCAGATGATAGATGGATACAGATCAGGGACTGCTAATGAGAAATTTAAGTATCAAATGAAGATAAAAGAACTTCAAAGAAAAGAGCCAATCGCGACCGACATCCTGAAAAGAATGGATCTAACAGCAAAAGAACGAGACCTTTTACAATTAAGCGCGTAATTGAGAACCTCGCCGAAGCTGCCCTTTGGGCATTTTCAGTGAGGCGCTCAAACTCGATCAAATTCAACAAACTCAAAGGGCCTTGTGCCCAGAAAGGATAGTGAAATGGCTATCACGGAAAACATTGCCAAATGGGAACTGGGCCACCAGGGACTGGATCCCGAAGCGGAGCATCTGAGAGAAGCATTCTCATACATGCCCAACGAAGGCCTGGCCGATCAAGGGGAATGGGAGGGCTTTCTGAATGCCATCGAAGAAGCTCTCCAGGACAAGGCTGAAGAAGACAACGGCGGAAATCTGCCGGAGGACTTCACGTTGCCCGACTGGCGCGACTACAGCACGGTCCTGGCCGAGTGCCCGGCGGAGATCAAAAGCGGGGAACCTCCGCTATTGGCTCCACCGGACATTCATGTTCCACCACCGCCAGATCTCTTCGGAGGCCCTCCCCCGGGAATAATGGTGGACATGGAGGTAGGTGATGACAACGGTGAGGAGGAGCCTCCTCCTCCCGAGAACGTGGAGGAGCCGGAGGAGAAGAGCGGGTGGACTCGCTTGGCAGCTCTGGCCACCTTCGCCTGCCTGATCGGATTCGTCGTTTTGGCCTGGCATCAAGGCTGGTTCTTGGAGTACGACAACAAGGATGACAAGGTCGTCATCAACGATCCAAACGACAAGTCCGAAGAGAAGTCGGAGGCTCCGACACCCCCCGTCGATCCACCTCCTGTGGTGGTGGTGACCATCCCAACTGAACCAGAAGAGCACCCCACGCCGACCGACAAAGGCGACAACATCAAAGTCATCTGCAACGTCAGCCAGACGCTCGTCAGCGGCTGCAGCAATGTTCCGGAAGACTGCAAAGTCAACCCGGGACTCTGGCCACACATCAGGGCTACTTGCAGTGGGGAGATCTACTGCTCACAACATGGCGGTCCTGCTGCCGGTGGCCGCGGCAAGAACGCGGAGCTAACGCTCAAGAAGGAGTGGTGCAAGCCTTCCTGAGCAACACGATCGAGGCGCGCCCGTACCAACGGGCCCCACCATCCACTAGGACAGTGCGGGCGCCCCTCGGTCAAACCTGAACCCCGCGTCGCCACAAGCCACGCGGGGTTCTTTCTTAAATAAGCAAAAATATCTCCCTCCTATTTGAGCGAGATATTTCAGAGTGAATCAGTTGTGCAAATCTCAATGGATCATGATCCATTGAAATAAAGGCGAGCGTACATGCTAGCGAGCCTTTACCTTTGCACTTGATTCACAATGAAATGTCGAGTGATCCTGGTGGGCAGGGAGGGATTCGAACCCCCGAAGGCGTAAGCCATCAGATTTACAGTCTGACCTCGTTGACCGCTTGAGTACCTACCCACATTTTCAATGGAGCCACCTGTCGGACTCGAACCGACGACCCACTGTTTACAAAACAGTTGCTCTACCAGCTGAGCTAAGGTGGCTCATAGTGCGGCAAAATCAGCTTTTCAAGTCAATCAGAAACATGCTGACGCCACAGCAAAAGGATGATATGGTATTAGCTCGAGAGTGTCAATAAAAGGATTAATGACCGACAAAATAGCACAATTCATCCAAAAATTCCCAAACGTTGAACAAAATAAACCTCTCGCTCCTTTCACTACACTTCAGGTTGGAGGTCCGGCAGACCTTTACTACGCCCTCACAGACATCAACGAAACAGAAGATCTCCTCAATACCGCAAAAGAGCTCAAAATTCCCTATTTCATCCTTGGTGGCGGCTCCAACACTGTTTTTCATGAAAACGGCTTCCGTGGCCTCATTATTCACGTCAAAGCAAAAACAATCACCGTAGAGGAGGATCGAATCATCGCCGATGCAGGAGCACTCCTCTCTCTGGTCCTTCAAACCGCCAGAAAAAACGGCCTCATCGGCATGGAAAAGTTTATGGGACTTCCGGGAACCGTTGGAGGAGCTGTCCGCGGCAACGCCGGAGCTTTCGGCATCGAAACCAAAGATGTCTTCGAAAAAGCCCTCATTTACAACGAAGAAAAAGGCATTCATGAAGAAACCGCCGAATATTTCAATTTCAAGTATCGATCATCCACTGTTAAAGCACGAAAAGGCCAGGACATTGTCCTTCAGGTCACCTACAAACTCCAAAAAGGCGATCCAGCGGCAGTTATGAAAGAGAACGCCACGGTCATCGCCAGCCGCCTCAAAAAACAGCCGGCAGGAAAAAACACCGGCTCATTCTTCAAAAATCCACGCCCCTTCGACTCAGCGGAAGGTCCGGCAATCCATGCTGGAAAACTCCTGGATGAAGCCGGATGTAAAGGCCTCAGCGTAGGTGAAATTCAGGTGTCAGACCAACACGCCAACTGGATAATGAACCAGGGCAACGCCACTCAAACTCAGGTCATCGAGCTTATGAAAGCCATGCAATCACGGGTAAAAGAGAAGTTCGGTATCGACCTTGAACCGGAAGTTCAGTTCGTCGGCGAAACCGGACCACTCACTTTCAACTAGCACATACAAAAAAATCACTTGAGCCACTTGCCTTTAAAAGGCTTTTCTGGTAGAATTAACAGAAGAATAAAATAAAAACTTTACCCCCTACCCATGAAGAACACTCTTCTCAAAGCAAAGCGAACAGTCGCTGCCGCTACAACCGGTGCTGCCGTGTTTATGTACAGCACTCTGCCAGCAATGGCACAACTTATTAGCCCAACTGATCAACCAGGTCGTCTTGCTGAGGCTACTGGTGGACAAGGTTCATTCCGTGACCTTCTCCTTACCTTCCTCAACTTCTTCCTTGGATTCCTCGGTCTTTTGGCTGTTATTATGGTTATTTACGGAGGTGTTCTTTATGTAACAGCTGCTGGTAACCAGGAAAATATCGACAAAGGAAAGAAGATTATCATGTATGCCGTTATTGGTATCGTGATCATCCTTCTCGCTTTCGCTCTCGTGAACACTCTTCTTGGAGGTCTCGGAGCCGGAGGAGATGTCTAGTCAAAAGAAAACAAAGAAAAGCCCGCTCACAAAGCGGGCTTTTTTGTTATAATGCGAGCAATTTTCTTTCAAACAAATGATGACCGGCCGACAATCCTATCTACGTGCTCTGCAAGCCAATATCTGGAAAATGTATCTGTACAGGTCTTTCAGCTGGTTCATGGTTATGTTGCCAATTCTGGTCCTTTTCTACCAGGAACAAGGGTTAAGCATGTTTCAAATAGTATCCCTACAAGCCATTTTTTCGGTGACAGTACTTCTTACAGAGGTTCCTTCGGGTTACCTTGCGGACGTCATTGGGCGGAAAAAATCACTCATCATGGGGGCTATCCTTGCGGCATTAGGACTTGGCATATACAGCATTGCCAACGGTTTTGTAGAACTTCTTTTTGCAGAAATCACACTGGGAATAGCCGCAGGATTCACATCTGGCGCAGATGCCGCCCTTCTCTACGATAGTCTTTTAGAACTTCAAAAAGAGGAGCAGTATCAAAAAATATTTGGGAAATACATGGCGATAGGTAACTTTGCCGAAGGTATAGCCAGTATTCTTGGTGGATTTTTAGCGCTCATAAGCCTTCGCACCCCGGTAATAGCCCAGGCATACGTATATCTTCTGGCAATTCCCGTCGCCTTTTCGCTCAAAGAACCAGCAAAAAAGGTCTATCACATTGCTGAAGGAAACCTTAAAGAGATCCTCAACGCAGCCAAATACGCGCTTATTGAAAACAAGGAGGTAAAGTGGCTCCTACTCTTTGGAGCTTTCATTGGAACCTCCACTTTCACGGTTATCTGGTTTATCCAGCCCTACTGGAAAGAAATGAATATTCCACTCGAATATTTTGGTATTCTCTGGGCACTTTTACAGTTCACCACTGGTGGATTTTCCATCATCGCCCACAAATTTTCCAAAAAAATCCGCCTTCTCCATATCCTTACCTTTCTGGTTATTCTGGATATAGCCGCATTCATTGCCATTGGCTTCTATCAGGCCCTTTGGGGAGCCCTCATTTTCTTCATTTTCTACATGGTTCGCGGCATTAAAACTCCCATTCTTGACGATGCCATGAACAAGCGAATCCCTTCACATCGCCGCGCCACCATTCTGTCTATTCAAAGCCTCTGCATGCGCTTAAGCTTCGCCATTATTGGACCTTTTATAGGATGGATAGCCGACGTTTACACCATGAGTCAGGCCTTTTACATGGCAGCAGCAATATTCCTGATCCTTATTGGATCAACATTAATCGGACTCAAAAAAAATAAGGTCGTTTAAACCCTATTCGTCTTCTTCAATAATGTACGCTGGCAGTTTTCCGCTACTCATCAGCCACATCATAATGGCAATACCAAGAAAAACCACACTGATGACAATATAGCCAAACAGCCCTAGTTCACCTTGTTCCGGACTAAAAAACTCCAAATAGGTAATAAAAATCCACAACAAAACAAACATTGGCATCATAATCCAACGAATCCATTTTGGGAGAAAAACTTTTTTCGTCTTTTTCATGAGCAATGTGTAAATGGTCGGGGTGAGAGGGCTCGAACCTCCGACCTCACGGTCCCAAACCGTGCGCGCTAGCCAACTGCGCCACACCCCGAAATCAAATTTGCTTCAGTAATTTAAAGGCATTGAAGCCCTAAAGTCAATGCCGCTATACTGCATATATGGAAAAATACTATCGCCAAACCATCGGTTTACCCGTGATTTCGCATTCCAGACAGCCACTCACGCGTGTTCGGGATGTCATTATCGACACGGACAAAGGCAAAATCGTTGGCTTTTTTGTGATGGGAGGATCAAATCATGTTGTTGCCCCAATTGATATCCTTGAGTGGAACAGCGTCATCATGATCAACGATCAGGAAGACATTATTGAACCGGATGAGGTTCATACCATTCGTGAAGCACTAAAAAAAGACGCAACAATTTTCAAAAAAAGGGTCTACACCAAAAGTGGTGACTACTTGGGCAAAGTGCTCGATTTTGGCATGAACAGTCAGCTCTACGAACTCACAGTCATCATTGTCTCAAAAGCCTTTCTCAGCCTCTTTTTCTGGGATAAAAAAATCATCTCCTCTAAAGACATCATCCGCATCAAGCCGGACCGCATCATTGTTAAAGACCTGGTACAAACCGTTCCAATGGAAAAATTTCAGGTCGACATGGCATCGCCATAGAGTGGACAATTGTCTGTCTACTCATCATCTTCCGCAATAACACGCCATTTGTCGTGTCCCACAATTTCATCCTGAAGAGCATACATACGTTTTCGATCATATTTGGTTTCATGATCAAAGCCAAATACATGCAAAAGTCCGTGAATAAACAGGTATGTCGACTCATCTTTTGGTGGAATTCCATGCTCTTTGGCCTGTTTATGAGCCGTATCAACAGAAATAAAAATCTCTCCCACCATATCTTCGCCAGGAAAAGGGCTTTCCTCAAAGTAGCTAAGAGAAATCACATCAGTCGGCTTATCCATATCGCGATAGTTTCGATTCAACTGCTGAATTTCCTGATCACTCACAAAAAACGCTTTTACCACACCTCCATGCATCTTCTTTGCCAATTCCGCATCTTTCTTCAAGACCTGAATAGCTTTTTGATAAATTGGATCCAAATCACTTTCAACAAGATCGCATTCATGACAACGTTGATTCACCTCCAATGTAAACGGTTTATCTTCGTGGTCTTTATGCATAAAATTAAGCTCCGGGATTACGAATAGCAAATGCCTGACTCTGAAGCTGATCATCCATGCCCTTAGAAGCCATTTGAGCGTTTTGAATCATTTCGTTGAGTTCACCAACGGTAATAATCTCATCAGGCCGGAAATAGTCAATTTCTGGGGTTATACCGTGTTCGAATGCAAAGTTCAGATAGCGGTTATACCACCAGTTCTCTTCATATGTGAGAGCTTCATCCAGATATGGGGTTGAATGAACGGTTTCCTCTTCAGAAACCTCAAAACGTTCCTCCCAATCCATGAGGTCAGAAGCGCCCAAAACAATCTTCAAAGCCTGAATACGTGACATCACAATTTCCGGACGAAAAGGAGTATCCTCCTCCTGCAAATAGCCATGTACCAGTCCAAGCATAGATGCCACATTAATATCATGGTAAAAACGAGAATTTGGAGTTACATCCGGATAGAGGCTCAAGAAAGGCTCAAAAGCAATACCATCAAAGTCTGACATAGCCGAAAAAACAAAGAAACACTCATCCAGATGGTTTTGGCAGGATGTTAGGAAGGATGATTCCCGCTCTGCAAGCTGAAAAGAGGTAACAATAGTCGACACCACCTCTCCGCGAGTCAGTAAACGCGACTCATACTCATGGTCTGGATTTCGTATAGCAGCAAAAGCTCTTTGCTGAGAAAAAAGCAGCAGCACAAAGGCGGCAGCCAGGGAGAACAACAGGTAACGATTCCCACCAATACGTCGATATATACTTCGATTCAAGAGTTTTCCGATTAAAGAGCTTAACTTTAATTATATGGATTTCGATGATGAAGTAAAGGGACTTCAGGACAAATACTCCTTATCAGTCTTGTCGACATCGAGTCGACAGTGGACAGAAGGAAGAGACTTGAAGCTAGACATTTGTCGACATGCTGTCTACAATGTCGATAAGTTTGTCGACTCGATGTCGACTTAATGTCAATAGACAAGGTATCAATGGCAGAAAATTTCCAAACAGACAGAAAAGCAGCTGCAAAACTGCTAAATGTGTCGGTCAGGACAGTAGACAGGTACATTGCTTCAAATAGATTGTCTATTCAACGTCGAGACAATAGAATTTGGCTTTCAAAAAAGGATATAGTTGAATTTAGAGATGGCCGACAAGTAGACACGTCTGATGTCGATATGTCTATAGACGTCGATAGCCAAAATAGTGTGGACAGGAGCACCGCGGGTGTCGACTCATTGTCGACACCCGCGGAAAAAATTTCCGCAAACAAAAAAGCACGTTCCGCATCCACCATTTATAAAAAGCTCTACGAACAAACCCACGAAGAACTTAAAAACGCACAAAAACGGCTGGAAGGTGCCAACTACCGAGTCGGACAACTGGAGTCACTGGTAAAAGAGAGCGTACCACTTCTGGACCATCAACGCCTCCTTGGTGAGGAAAAGGCAGAAAGATTCCAATTGGAAGAAGAGGTGGAAACCCTCCGTGACAAAATCGAACGAATGAAAACAAAGATCAAAGAAGAGACCTTCAGTCGAAAAGCTTATTTGATAGCACTTTTCATCATCCTGCTCCTCCAGCCACTCTGGCTGCTCCTTCTCCGCTAATTACTGGATCAACTCAATCGGAATAATATCCAGCTCTAATTTCGGATGCTCTTCTTCACGAACAAGAAAAGGATAGTTTCGAATCCATGAATCATCTGGAAAGACTGGAGCAGTATCAAATGATCCTTGAAGCCAGACAATAGGCTCTGGTTCCTCTTTTTTATAAACAGGAAGATCAAAATCGAAATGCAAACTTGATTCTTGAAAAGAATCAAAACGGCTCACAGGAACCTCTTTATGAACCTCAACCATTTCAGGCTCAGCCTCACATACACCTCCTTCACTATCAACAGCGCCACCGAATGAAGAATCCGGGCAAACCTGAGCAACCTGATTGGCTGTTGAAGTTTGAACATCATGAGCATTGAGCGCCAGTCCGAGCATAGTCCCACCACAAAGTATCATCCCATTTCTAAATCGGGACTCCTTTTTAAGCTTGGCCTGGTTTCGTGTAAGACCATCAATAATTTCCTGCTGCTTATGCACCTGAGCTTTAAGATCATCAAGTTGATCAGTAAGTCCGTGACTACGGTGGGGGCTATTCATAGATTCTGTTTAAATTACAACAATAAAAATATTGCGCCTTTTAATAATTTTGTCAAAAAAGAGCTATTGCTACAAAACTTTCTCCATGGTGACAGCATCTCTTTGCTCAACCACAACTTCGACACCATTCACCGAACGTTGTAGCCGCTCAATAATACCTTCGGGCTGGATAAGAGCATTTTCCAAAACAGACCTCTCTCCAATTGCCTCAATGGTGTAAGGCTCATTCAAAATCACAGAATTAATCATAATTTGCCCACTTGGAATGGTGTCAAAACCAGCTGTCTTATTCGTTAATCGGATAGAATTAACACTCACAGCTTCTGCCCCGGCGGAAAGAAGTTCATTAACCATATCCGTAAGCCATAAAGCTTGAATATCACCAGAAATCTGAACATGAAGCCCAGGACCGGAGATATCAATCTTACCGGTAAGTGCTTCATACTGATCAATCTCCTCGCGAACACTGTCGAGCGCGTCCTGATTATTCGAAACCTTCACGAGTTGATCCTCCAAATCATCAATTTCATCACGCAATTGACCATTGGTATCCTTCAAAATCTGAATCTCCCGAAAAACATCCGAGCGGTTATTCCGGTTAATCACATCACTCACATCCTCAAAAGATCGGGCCTGCAACGCAATCAAAAATCCCAGCAACACTGCTGTCAAAAGTATTGATACCTCTCTTTTCTTTATGTTGTGCAATTGCTTCATACTTACTGTTTGGTTACATCAACTTCAGAAATGTACTGTGAACTCAGATTTCCACTATATTCGGGAATCAAAATCCCTTCTTTACTCTGTGCCATAAATTGAATATTCAAATCTTTCGTCCGCTTTGCCAGATCGGGAAGAGCAGTTGGATCATTAAGTCGCTGCATAATAACATCAGGACTACCGAGTGCAGAAACAGTAAATGGCGGTAAAAGATGAAAGTTGTTCACCAGAATAGTATTTCCAACGGAAGAAATAGAGGTAGTGGCAATCACCCGTTGCCCATTAATAGAAATAGCCTGAGCCCGGGCTGTTCGCAGAATGTTCACAATATCCCTCAAATCCGAAGCATGAACCAAAGACTGGCTGACAGTGTCAGGATTGTCACGATTCACAAAAATCCCATCATCAATAACAATTTCAACACCTGGCCCACGTAGTGAAGTAAGACCAATCTCTTCCTTTAAAGCCTTCAATGTTTCCAGGTTAGCCGTTTGAATTGAAGCCTCAGCTCTCTCTTGAGCTTCAGAAATTTCTGTCCGTAATCCCACAATCTTTGATTTCAAAAGTCCTTGATCATCAACATAACCATCAATCAAATCCTTTTGAGCACGTAACTCATCACTCAAAAATGTGGATGAAGGAATAGAACTTTGAAACTGAACCGTTAAAAGAGCACCAATAAAAAGCCCGGTCACGACAAAAACCGCGCTCAACTTCCAATCTTTTTTAAATTGTTGCTCCTGTTTTTCCATACCACTTTTATACAGCATGCAGGGAGAATTGTCATTCTGTTAGCAACTGACTATACTCCAATCATGATTGGAGTATTCGATTCCGGCTACGGCGGGCTGACCATCCTGAAAGAGTTTCTACGCGAGCTCCCTGAATATGACTATATGTATTTAGGGGACAATGCCCGCGCGCCCTACGGTAATCGCAGTCATGAAGCGGTAAAGTCGTTTGCTGAAGAAGGGATTCAATACCTTTTTAGCAAAGGATGCATCCTGATTATTATTGCTTGCAACACTGCATCCTCGCAGGTTTTGAGAGAACTTCAGGAAGAGTATCTGCGTACACCAAAAGTCACAGACCGGAAAATCCTTGGAGTCATTAAGCCATTGGCCGAAAAATCAGCAAAAATAACAACAAAAAAACGAATTGGAGTAGTCGGAACCCGGGCAACTGTGCAGGCAAAAAGCTACGATCATGAACTTCAATCCCTGGACCCGACTATTCAGGTGTACAGCCAGGACTGCCCACTGCTGGTCCCACTGGTAGAAGAAGGATGGAGCCACAAGCCGGAAGGCCGCATGATACTCAAAAAATATCTTCGACCGCTCAAGAGTGCGAACGTCGACACCCTTATTTTAGGATGCACACACTATCCTTTCCTCATCAAAGATTTTCGACAGATCATGGGAAAGAGTGTGAATATACCTCATCCCGGAGAGGTTGTATCAGCATCTTTGAAAGACTATCTTCAAAGACATCCGGAAATCGAACAATTGCTCTCCAAAAAGGAAGGTCGCCATTTTCTCACAACCGACGATCCAGTTCGATTTAAAGAGGTTGGTGATCGTTTTATGAAAACAGATCTTAAGAATATTCAAAAAGTTGATATCACAAAAACGACGAAATGAACGTAAAGACCAAAATTTTTTCAGCCATCCTCCTAGTCACTTTTATTGTAGCACTTGTATACGATGCGCAAATTGTCCAGTTTGTCGAAAGTCAGAGAAACGAGACCCTTAACCGCATCATGTATCTGCTCACAGATCTGGGGCTCTTTTTTATTCTGAGTGGACTAGCCACCTATCTCATTTACAAACGTCGTTACACCGAACTCTTGCTCATGGCGGCAGCAGCGCTACTCTCACTGGAAACAGCATACATCCTCAAAAAACTTTTTCAGGTCCCCAGACCGGACAACATTGCCGTGGAACAATTAACGCACGCAACAGGGTGGGCATTCCCAAGTATTCATGCGGCAATCGTTTTGTCGCTTGCCCCTTTTATGAAAAGAACATTGGAGTCAAAACCCATAAGAGGCACAATACTGGCACTCCTCATTCTTATAGCTGTCAGCCGCATGTATCTGGGTGTCCACTACCTCAGCGATATTATTTTTGGAGGATTTTTAGGATATATCCTGGCTCTAACACTCATTTATCTGGAGCAGCGATACCAAATAGCTGAGCGTTTCATTTATCACTTACAAAGTAAGCGCGAAGTTCGCCGCCAATCAGCCCACCTGACCACGGGACTTCTGATTATTCTACTCGTAAAACTCAATGTCCTTAACACAGTAATACTGGGTGCCATTTTGGCGGTAGGCGGGATTCTTTCTCTTATATCCCGCTACACAAAAATTCCCATCATCTATCAAATTCTCCGCACTTTTGAACGCCCAAAACAGATGAAAACTTTCCCAGGGAAGGGATCATTCTTTCTTGTTATGGGATCCTTTTTAGCATTAATCCTTTTTCCCGAACCTGTTGCCCTGGCATCTATTGCCATCATGGCTATTGGAGACTCCCTCACCACCCTTATTGGTGTTTACTTCGGACATATAAAAAGCCCAACCAACAATCTAAAACATTTAGAAGGTACAGCTTTGGCTATCATTGCCGGAACGATCGCTGCTTTTAACTTTGTCTCTTTTGAAAAAGCCTTTATTGGAACATTTGTCGCTATGCTTTTTGAGGCCCTTACAATCCGCCACATCGACAGAGTTATCGATGATAATCTCCTCATTCCGATTGTTGCCGGACTCACCATGACCCTCATCCTCTAGATAATTGACGGAATATTATAAAATGATATTATGGCTAGCCTGTCAATAAATAAGAAAGTATGAAAATTACTTCACTGCCAAAAATAGTAGCAGGTATAGATCTCAATGATCGCGAAATGCGAGGAGCTCTCCAGGGAATGAAAGAAGCCATCCCTAATGATAGCCAACTTACATTTGCCATTTTAGAACAAGAAGGTGAAATTCAATTTCCAGTATACAAAAATGGCCTTCAAGGAGCATCAAAACATATTGCCATCATTCGAGACAGACTCTTGAAAGCACTAAAAGGAACGCAGGGAATAGGGGAAATCACCTATATCTATAATCCCTGCAATAGTATCACCATGCAGGAAGATATTCAGTTGCGGGAAGATGGAGAAATTCAGGTCACAAATTGGCACATTGATAGCCACGGTGACTTTTTCTTCTGCAGTTTTGGCGATATAGCTTCAATCGAAATGCTTGAAGGAACACTAGAGCTCAAAGCAACGAAACTCGATTCGGAAGACGAAACCTTTGCCCGGGAGCTCCTGGAAAAAGCAACAGCTGCCGAAAAAGACAGATCAATGAAAATGATAGCTATACCTGACGGCAATATTTGCTACATAGACCGGGTAAACATTCACCGCCGCGGCTTATGTAGAAAAGAAGGAGCACGCCACACTTTTCTCATAGATAAGTTAGTATAGAAAAGGTTCTACTCCCATTCAATGGTTCCCGGTGGTTTATTCGTCACATCATAAAAAACACCAGTTATACCTTCAACCTTCATTAATCGTTCAGTCAGCTCAGAAACAAGATCCATATTCATCTTATAAAAACTGGCAGTCATAGCCTCAGTACTTTGTACAGGCCGTAAAACAATCGCCTCTCCAAACTCCCGGTTAATACTCAACGGAATCAGAACCGTTGGGAATTGCCAGATATCCTGCAACAAGCCTTTTTCAACAATAAAATCGTTCACGACAGCATCGGCTTCCTGCAAAAGTTCCACACGTTCACGAGTCATAAACACTTTCTGAACATTCATCTCTTCAATTTTCGATGGATAACACATCCACAAAACACGATTCAGCTCGTCGTTCCGGTTAATCACATCGGTTGCAATTGCGTCCATTTCATCAAAACTCACGTCACCATGAATAACCAGCGGGTTCCGGTACGTCCGGAAATCCCCCTGCACACCAACCGATTGAATCGGCAAAATATATGCCTGCAAACCTTTTTCTTTCAACTCTTCATTAATCTTATTTTCCAAAAGAGTGTGGTTATGAGGATACTTCTCCTCCTGTGCACACAAACATCGAACGCCCAGCCCGGGACCGGGAAAAGGATGTCTCCACACCAAAGATTTGGACAATCCAAGCTTTTCCCCAACCGCACGCACCTCATCTTTATACAATTGCGCTAAAGGTTCTATAAGTTTGCCTTGTTTCAACAACTCCTCAATCCGGGCCACCCGGTTATGGTGAGTTTTAATCACTGCAGCATGACGGGTCCCTCCACTTTCAATAGTATCCGGATAAATGGTCCCCTGGCCCAAAAGCCAGTCATCAGGATTCAGTCCCAACTCTTCAGAAACATTTGCCTGAACCTTTAAAAAGAGATCCCCAATAATCTTTCGTTTGGCTTCTGGATCATAAATACCATTCAAAGCCTGAAAATACATTTCACTGGCATCGGCAACATGCAAATTTTCAAATCCGGCCCCTTTCAAACTCTCTTCAACCTGTTGCCGTTCATTTTTTCTAAGCAAACCAGTATCGACAAACAGACCATAAACACGATCCGACCCGAGAGCTTTATCTAAAAGAACAAAGGCAACCGTAGAGTCCACGCCTCCACTCACAAGCATAAAAACCTTCTTATCTTGAACCTTCTTCTTCACCACCTCAATCTCCTCTTCAATAAATTTTTCAATACTCCATTCACGTTTCACCTGGCATAGATCCAAAAAGTTTTCGAGCATCTTCATACCATGCTCGGTATGAGTCACCTCCAAATGAAACTGTGTTCCATAAAAATTCTTTTCAAAATTGGCCAACGCTGCCCACTCCCCAGATCTGGTAGAACCAATCACCTCATATCCAGGAGGAAGTTCCATCACGCTGTCTCCATGACTCATCCACACTTGTTCTTTTGAATCCAATCCGGCAAAAAGACCTTCAGCCTTTTTCACTTCCACTTCCGCCAAGCCATACTCACGTGAATCCGGTTCGTGCTTCACCTCGGCCCCCTGCATATGAGCCAGAAGCTGATGCCCATAACAGATACCCAAAATCGGCACGCCTAAATTCAAAATCGCATCATCTGCCTTTGGAGAGTTCGCATCGTAAACACTCTCCGGACCCCCGGAAAAAATGATGCCTTTGTAATCTTTCAAATCCTCAGCTTTGGTTTCCGGATCCAGAATTTCCGAATACACATTCAGTCGCCGCACCCGATTCGCAATCAAGTGGGCATATTGTCCGCCAAAATCCAGTACAGCAATTTTATCCATGGAACTCTTGTATCACAAATCCAAAATTCGCTCCAGCTCATCCGCATATCCACCTTCCGGTTTTGATTGGATAAAGTGAACATTTCGCGCCTCTAAATCACGGAACTCTGCCAGAAGCGGAATGAGTTCATCTTTTAAACTACTCAACTCAGCCGACAATGTTTGCTCATCCAGCAGTCGGGCATACTCAAGATAATATTCAAACGTGTTTTTCGGATACACCTGAAGAAGCATTTTATAACCAGCCACAGCATCATCAAACCGCCCTTCCTCAACGGCGACTCGTGCCAGTTCAGCCAGTGCATGGTGATCAAATTCATCATAGTCTAATTGTTGCTGCGCCACCTCTTTTCGTAGTTCATAATCATCTGATTCTTGCAGGCTGTTGATTTTTCCAACCAGTTCCCATTGTGGAAGAATCGGTCCATAGATCGGATTTGCATAGTATACGGCAGTACCAATAATGGCAGCTGTAAAAACAAAGATCATAATATTGACGCGAGCCTTTTCCAGGCGCCCAATCATTGTAAGGGCGAGCCACCATAACATCGTGATTGAAAAAAAGTTCAGATTAAAATCGACCATACTATGAGCCATCAACCCAAAGATCCCGGCCCACACAAAACGGTCCAAAGAGTCCGTATCTTTTTTAAAAGGATTATTCTGCCAAAACAGCATTCCCAGGAAAATCACAAAAAAGATAGCAGCAGGCAATCCCCGTTCAACGGCATACTTTAAAAGAACATTATGAGGATGATCCGAAAGCGCCAAGAATCCATGCTGTACCTGTGGATAAACGGATTTAAAACTTACAGGCCCAAATCCAAAGAGCGGGTCTTTGGCAATAAGTGAAAACGACCCAGTAAAAAACTCCACTCGTTCACTGATGGATGTTCCTCCTGCCTCCTCAGAAAAGGTCAGGCGATCTGTAACATTCGTAGAGTGATGAGCCGACGACTTTATACTCTGAAGAGTCCACGCACCTCCAATCAAGAAAACAAGAGCCAGCACAATTGGCAGAATAGCCCTCTTTTTAGGACGAATATCTTTCCAGAAAAATATCAGCAGAGCCAGAAGCTCGGCCCCAAAAGCAATATAGCCGGCTCGTGAAAAGCTCATCCACATACCAACAAGGAGAAATCCAATCACAACACCCTTAAGCCAATCCCATTTTTTAATACGAAACAAGGCAGCCAGTGCCAGAGGGAATGCCAATAAAAAGTAGGAGGCAAACGCATTCGGCCATGCATCAGCTTTAATAGCAGGATTATAAAAGAGACCAAAAAAACGAAGGTGATCGGTTTGCAAAAAGGCGTACGTTCCCACAATCAGATGGATTCCCAGTGCAACAAGGGCAAACCAGGGAGCATATTTCCGGATCATCTCGCGATACTCCGACATCGAGAACATCAAAAAAGTTGTGGCACCAATCCACAATACAAAAATTTCAGTAAACCCAAACGTACGGACTTCTCCAAGCACCCAGGCCAGAGTTGACCAAAGTACAAACCCTGCCAGCGCCCATGGGGTTTTCACCTGACCATCTTTCCAGCCGGCAAACACGAACAACACAACTCCCAACAGCAAGAAGCACGCCACTGCATAAAAAGGAGAAAAACTCTGAATGATATCAAACTTATTTGTCCCCGGTACCGCGTGAAAAGCTATCGGAAGCGCCAAAAATCCCCAGACATATACTGTCCGAATAACATGCAGTATCCGTGACCGCTTCAAGGTTTTACCCATTTATTCAGGTTTCATAAGAGGGAACAGCACTGTGTCCTTCAAATTATCTTGGTTGGTCAAAAGTGCTACAAATCTGTCGACGCCCAATCCCCAACCAGACATTGGCGGCATTCCATGTTCCATCGCCTTCAAATAATCTTCATCCATTGGCATCGCCTCCTCGTCACCGCTGGCCTTTGCAGCAGCCTGGCGTTCAAGCCGCTCGCGTTGATCCGCCGGATCAACCAGCTCGCTGTACGCATTCACAACCTCCCACGTATTCACCAAAAGCTGGAAGGTATCAGCCAGCCGCTCATCATCATCACTGCGTCGCGCTAACGGTTTTGTATCCACCGGATGCCGAATCACGAAACATGGTTGAATCAACTTTGGCCGGGACACCTTCTTATAAAGAGCGTCACAAAGATTTCCGTAACCCATTGTATCCATCTTTTCAATCTGAATTCCTGCCTTTTTAATGGCCGCTCGCAATCCATCGGCATCACCGTAAAAATCCAACACCTGAATCCCACAATCTTTCTCAATAATTTCTGTAAAATGCAGTCGCGGCCACGGCGGCGTAAAGTCAATCAACTCCTTATTTCCATCACGATCCATCAGTTCCACCTTCAAATCCCCGGCAACCTCCTGAATAACCTGTGACAAAAACTGCTCGGTAAACGTCATGTTATCCTCAAAATTCCAGTACGAACCGTAATATTCCAGCATGGTAAACTCCTGCAAATGAGAAGGATCGATTCCTTCATTGCGGAAACATTTCGCAAACTCATACACGCGATCAAACCCACCAACAATGGCTCGCTTCAGGTATGTCTCCGGCGCAATCCGCAAAAACATATCAATATCCAAAGCATTGTGATGCGTCTCAAACGGCTTCGCCGCCGCCCCGCTCGCCACAGAAGTCAAAATCGGCGTTTCCACTTCCACAAAATTATGACTATCCAGATAGTTACGCATCGCAGTAATAAGCCGAGTACGGAACATAAAACGTTCCCGGGTCTCCTCATTCGTCAACAAATCCAAATATCGCTGCCGATACATCGCCTCCCGATCTTTCAATCCATGAAACTTCTCTGGCAAAGGCCGAAGCGTCTTTCCCAAAAGCTGAAACTCTTTTACCAAAACAGTCAGCTCACCGTGACGGGTCACAAAAAATTCACCGGTCGCACCCAAAAAATCGGCAACATCAATCTTTTTCAACATCTTATAAACATCCTCACCAACCACATCCTTCATAAAGCAAATTTGCAACTGTCCGGTATGATCCTGTAATCGGGCAAAAGTCAGCTTCCCATGAGATCGCACCAACATTAATCGCCCACAAACACGCACATCTTCCCGCGGAGACTTACCAATAATCTCCAATTCCCGAACCTCACCATCTTCACCAAGAGCTTTCGCCTCAGCCAAAGTATGGGTTCTTTCAAAACGGTCCGGATATGGCTGCACACCAGTTTCCCGCAGGTCCCCAACCTTTTTCTTACGATCTTCAAACTCATTACTGATTTGCTGCTGATCTGTCATAAATCTTTGAATAATAAGAACAAAGCTCTGCAAGTGTAGCACAAAATCCACCTCCGTGAAGCCAAAGCTTGCTACGAAAGTCCATCTACCGCTACACTACAAACAACATACTTTAACGTAACCATTTATGAATCGAATTTTTAAAACGATTGCATGGATTGGGCTTTTGGTAATTGGAGCTCAGTCAGCCTTTGCGGCTTTACCACCGCTTCAATATGATTGTAAGCCCTACAATACATGTATTTTATATGTGGATGACAGCTACCAGGGTGTAGGTGGCGGAACCAAAGATGCGCCATACCGAAGCATCACTGCGGCTATGAACAGCGTGCAGGGATTGGAAGATTACACCCGCATTTACATTGCCGGTGGGACCTACGATAGCGAAACATACCCGTGGAACCTGGGGCCAACTGTAGGGAGTGAGGTTCGCATCTATGGTGGATACGACAGCACTTTCACAACACGTGATTCAAAACAATATCCAGTAAACATTGATGCAGCAGGAGCATCTGAAGTGCTTGATATCGATGATCTGGCAGGTATTGTTGATGGACTCACATTCTATGGTACTTCTAGTGCGGGAACCGGACAGGTTCTGGATATAAACAATACAGGAGCAACATCAAATAATTTCATCGTTAGTAATAATATTTTCCGCAACAACAACGGGAATGACAGCGTGGTAAGAGTCAACGTTTCTGGCTCAAACACAGCCGTCGTTGAAAACAATATCTTCCGCAACAACGAATCAACTTCAACGGGAACTGCCCTCGCTGTAATTGGTGAAGTTGAGGCACGAAAAAATCTCCTCTACGCCAATGCTATGGAGCAGGTTTTTGTTTGTGGACTTGATTCGCTTGCGGTGAACAACTATATCCTTGGAAACTCAGGAGAAAAAGTAGTTGCTGCAGTTCTTGGATGTTCGTTCTATCACAATACCGTTGTTGATAACGATTCTCTTGGTCCTGAGCCTGGAATTGTCTACCTCCAGTCTGGAGGCAATGACGTGAAGAACAATATCCTTGCCTACAATAGCGGAAACGCTCCTACCTATGTTCATGGTTCAAACGACACCACTTCGGTATTCGACTACAATGTTCAGTACAACAATGTTGGTGACACAACCATCGAAGATAACAATATCGATTGCGACCCTCTCTTCGTGAATAAAGACAGCACAGATCCGGAAGATCTCCAGTTAGGAGCAGGATCAGACTGTATCGATGCCGGAATAAACATCAATCCAAATATTGTTGCTACCGATTACTTTGGAACATCTCGACCGGCAGATGGTGACGGGCTTTCTGGAGCACAGAGCGACCCAGGTGCATATGAAGCACTTGATGCTCAAATCGATGCGCCGGTTATCAGCGCGCTCAGCGTTTCTCCAGATCCATTCTCACCAAACGCAGATGGATACCAGGATACAAGTACTATTGCATTGACCATTAGTGAAACAGCAACAGTAAGCGTGGATGTGATTATTAACAACAGTAAAATCCCTCTCATTGATAACCAGATTTATCCGGCTGGACCACTTTCAGTTGTGTGGGATGGAGTATATACAGACAATAGTAACAATCAGGTTGAAGCCAGCGATGGAACATATGACCTTGAGATCGGAGCATCAAACGGTGGCGGAGCTGACGATATGGTAACAAGTGTTACCATTGACCGAACACTAGAGGAGCCAACAGAGCCGGAGGAGCCAGCTCCAGGAGAACAGTGTGGAGGATACACCGATGTGGCAGCAAGCCACCCAAGCTGTGATGCGATTGAATACGTACAGAGCATTGGAGCAATGACCGGAAACCCAGACGGAACATTCGCGCCAAACCAACTGCTTCAACGTGACCAGGTTGCAAAGATCTCACTTGAGACCTTTGGACTGTTCAGCGACACAGAAGACTACTGCGGAGGAAACGATCCATTCCCGGATGTACC
>JAGQLQ010000014.1 GCA_020429235.1 Candidatus Peregrinibacteria bacterium
GGCTTGCTGCCACATCGGTGTATCCCGCACATTGTTCTCCTGGGGCTGGTGTTGAATCATAAGCGATTTCAACACTTACTTCTTGCATATCTGAACCACCA
The DNA here is from genome assembly GCA_020429235.1 of Candidatus Peregrinibacteria bacterium. GTDB lineage: Bacteria > Patescibacteriota > Gracilibacteria > UBA1369 > UBA1369 > JAGQLQ01. The sequence continues at coordinate 102 of JAGQLQ010000014.1, forward strand.
GTATTGGTAGCCATCACAACAAATTTGTACATTCCAGCCTCAAGATCAGTATTTCCTGTTCCCTTACCATCCCATCCGTAAGACACAGAACCATTCTTTGTCTCACTGGTAGCAAGAGTAGCAACTGGAGTATCAGTTGAAGTCTTAACCTCAACCGTTACATCAGCTTCAGCGTTAAGTGTGAATCCAAGAGTTGTTGAATCCTGAGTTCCGTCTCCATCTGGAGAGAAAGGATCAACCAAAACATCAAGGTTAGAGATCACAGGTGCAGTCACCATTGGAGCTGGCACTTCATGCGCTCCTGGATCAGATTTTGCATCACCATCGTCATCACCATCTGCCGGACGGGTTATCCCGTTAAAGTCAGTAGTGATAGTAGCAATGTTCTTACCAGCATCAACACAGTCAGATGCGCTATTCATCATCACATCATCTGCATTGGTACCATTTGAAACAGCATAGTTTGGGTCACAAACAAGGTTGTTAGCTGTTCCAGCTTCTGGATCAGCAGTATTGCCATAGAGACCGTTATACTCAAAAGTAGAAGTGTCTCCAGCAAGGTGACGACTTGAGTCGTTACCAGTGTTATGAGTGATAAGGTTATTCGCAACAACGTTCGCTCCACCTTCCATAACAACAGCACCATAGTCTGTTCCGTTATCCTGAAGTTGGTTTCGAACAATTGAGTTATGCTGAACAGTACAGCTTCCTGCTGCGTGAATCACACGGAAAGGTGTGTTCTCAAGCATAACGTTGTTATAAAGATGCGCACCATTGGTACAGTACACAACATTAATACCGTTATTATCATGAAGAACGTTGTTGTATGCATCAACATCTCCATCAAGCCAGAAAGGCCCACCAAGAGTGCTCACATCATACATAACATTGTCATTAGCAGTTGCTGAGCTCGAACCAGTAACGATTCGCACTGCAGCTCCACCAAATCCGGTAATGTCATAAATAACGTTTTCACTAACAGTCATAGTTGTTGCTGAACCACCTGAAAGGTCAACATCAATACCATAAGCAGATCCAAATCCAGCAGCGCTGGCACCATGGATTCGAAGTCCTGTTACTCCACCACCAATACCATTGTATCGGATAGCAGTAGCATTTCCACCTGCATCAATAGTAGTTGGATTTGCGGCAGGATCACGTTCTGCCCAATCATCAGCTAGACCATTCCATCCACCATCAAGGTAGATGTTATGACTAAAGTCAGCCATATCGATTTCAAGAGGGAATCCTTCTGCTGAATAGGTTCCTTCAGCAATACGGATGTATCGATAGTTTGAATCACTCTTTGCTTTTGCAAGCGCAGAAGAAATAGTCTGATATGGGAAATCTTTGGTCCCATCAGAAGGCGGTGCAGCCGCGTAATCCACGTCTACATAAAGAATACAACTGTCAAAAATAGTACAGTCGAAAGTCGGGGTGGTAACTGGCCCCGGAGTATATGGTGCCGCCAACACCGGTACAGCCATTGACGTCAGCATCAACGCCAGACCGCTCAGATAAGCGAGTAGTTTCCTCATAGGAAAAAGGGGTTAAAGAGGTTAATAGAGGTTATTTATTATAAATATGACAAAGATTCATTACTGATCATTAAACCATAACGTATAGTGAACTACAACGTTTCATTCTATCTTTTAAAGCTGTGGACGCTGCTTGTGCCACTCAGTAGATTGTTCGTAAGCTGAAGCCACTTGAAGAATTTTTCCCTCCTCAAATTGGGGACCAATAATCTGGAGCCCCACTGGTAATTGCTGATTTGTAAAGCCACAGGGAATGCTAATTGCCGGAACCCCTGCGCAGCTGCTTGGAATAGTGAACACATCTGCCAGATACATTGAAAGCGGATCATCAGCCTTTTCCCCTATTTTAAATGCAGGAATAGGTGAAACCGGCGTTGCCAAAACATCCACCTCTTCAAAAACCTTATTAAAATCCTGAATGATAAGTGTCCGAACCTGCTGGGCCTTCTTATAATAAGCATCGTAATATCCTGCAGAAAGAACATACGTACCAATCATGATACGCCGCTTGATCTCATCTCCAAATCCTTCACTCCGAGCCTGAAAATAATAGTCGATCATATCTTCAACATCTCCCTTTGGCTTCGATCCATAGCGAATTCCGTCAAACCGGGCCAGGTTGGCAGAGAGTTCCGCCGGCATAGCAACATAGTAAACGGCCACCGCGTATTTGGTTGATGGAAGGCTTACTTCTTTCACTTCTGCGCCCAAACTCTTGAGTTGACTAATCGCCTCATCCAAAACCTTACGAACTTCAGGATCAATCCCCTCTCCAAAATACTCTTTTGGCAAACCGACCTTTAAGCCCTGAATCGACTGCCCAAGATTTTTTGTATAGTCAGGAACATCTACCTTTGGTGTTGTTGAATCACGACGATCGTGACCAGCAATCTCTTTCAAAACCAAAGCGGCATCCTCAACAGTTTTTGTAAATGGACCAATTGTGTCCCACGATGAAGCCATCGATGTCACTCCACTACGGCTCACCCGACCATAAGTCACTTTCAATCCAACCACTCCACACAAAGAAGCTGGCTGACGAATAGATCCACCAGTATCGGTACCCAAGCTATAATAAGCCATATCGGCGGCAACCGCAGCAGCACTTCCCCCACTTGAACCACCAGCAACCCGATCCAAATCCCACGGATTTTTGGTTACCCCAAAGCAGGAATGCTCAGTAGAAGAGCCACATGCGAACTCATCCATATTCGTTTTCCCCACCATAACCATTCCAGCATCTCTAAGCTTACTGACCACCGAAGCATCATAAGGTGGAACAAAATCTTTAATAATATTCGAACAACAGGTTGTCCGAACACCTTTAGTATTAAAAATATCCTTTAATCCAACGGGAATACCGTGCAAAACCGACGAATCCTCTTTCAGAGATGCATCCGCCGCTTCTGCCTGCTTCAAGGCTTCATCTTCACAGGTTTCAACATAAGCGTGAACCTGCGAATCCAGACTCTTCATGCGCTCCAAAACAGATTTGGTTAACTCAAGAGAAGAAAACTCCTTCTTTCGTAAACCTTCCGCAGCCTGTGCAAGTGTTAACTCAATCATTAGTTTTCAGTAATAACAGGTTTTACCCGAATCTGATCTCGCTCAACCGGTAGTTCTGTACAACCCAGAAGCTCATCTTTTTCGCAAAAACGCTCAACATTATCCTCCCGACTCACATTTTCAAGACCGGTCACCTGAGATGTAAGTGGAACATCCTTCGTATCAACCTCTTCCAAAAGTTTCACATAATCCAAAATATCATTCAGCTGTTTGGCAAACTTTTTTGTTTCCTCTTCTTTCAGGCCCAATCGGGCAAGTTTGGCAATGTGCTGCACCTCTTCGTTGGAAAGCATAGAAAAAAAGTTAGGCACACGGAAGTCTACAATAAAAAAGGAGAGCTTGCTAGCCACTTTACACCTCAAGTATACTAAACACTGCTCTCTAAGCAGAAAAAAATTGCAAACAGCTGACAATATCAAAAAAGTGGCCCTCGTACTTTTCGTTGCTCTCGGGCTTGTACACATTCTTTCAGGATTAATGTTCGCCAACGATTACTTTATGCCAGCCAGCATGATTCTGAATCGTGTTTTGGACATTCCTTTTGCCATGATGGCTCTTATTTACGGTCTGATGAGCATTTATGTAAACATCGATGAAAAATCACGAACCACACCAAAGATTGCGTTTATTGCTATATGCGTTATTATTTTTCTCCTACTGCTCTACATCAATCTCTTTATTCCAGACAAGCAGCCGTTCACTTTATCATAAACATGAGAAAACATCGTCATATTGAATCAGAAGAGAAAAAAATTGTTATGGCCTTTGGAACCTTCGATTACCTCCATGCTGGCCATGAGTTTTACCTTCAAAAAGCCAAAGAGTTGGGAGATGAACTAATTGTTATCATCGCCCGCGATAAAACCGTAAAACAAATTAAAGGTGAATCATCCACTCATGCAGAAAGACAACGGGCAAAAGCTGTAAGAAACCTTCATATAGCTGATCGTGTTGTTTTGGGTTCACATGGAGATAAACACAAAGTACTCAGAAAGTACCGCCCAAATGTTATTGCACTGGGTTACGACCAGTTTGTCTTTACTCAAAAAATCGAAAAAACACTGATCGACTTGAACCTTGATACTAAAATTGTCAGAATTGAGGCGCACCACCCGGAAGTTTACAAATCTTCCATTATTAAGCAGCAGGAACAGGAAGAGGCTCATCTCCAACATTCTCACTAGCCCATGGCAGCAAAAAGCCCAAAAGTAAAAGATCTGAACGGAAACATCATCACATCCTTTTTCCGAGGGTTAAAACTCGGGCTCATGAATTTTTGGCGTAATAAATTCCTTTCAATGGCCACCATTATTGTTATGGCAGTCATTCTTTTCATTTTTAATATCATCCTGGCAGTGCAGTACATTAGCAACCAGGCGCTTCAATCCCTGAGCGAACACGTAGATATCGTAATCGACCTTCATGACGATGTTGATTACTTCTCTGCTCAAAAACTGACTGTCGCACTTGAACAAATTCCGGGGGTAAAAGAGGTTCAGTTCACTTCAAAAGAGGAGGCTCTGGAAATCGCATCAAAAACACATCCTGAAATTGCAGAGCAGATTGAAAAATTCAACATTCCCAATCCCCTCCCTCCAAGTATTAGCGTCACAACAACCAATCCCGAAGATCAGGAGGCAGTGAAAGCACTCCTAAGAAACGATGAGTATCGAACCCTTTTAAGGACCAACGAAATTGAAGGATCCAGTGGAGAAGATCTTATCCTTTCAAGCGTTGCCCGAAATCTGCAAAACATCGGTACTTTTGTCCGGCAAATAATTTTCTGGATTGTTCTCGTCTTTATTTTAGGAGGGACACTCATTATCGTTAATGCCATTCAAATAACCATCTACAGCCGCAGACAGGAAATTCACATTATGCGATTAGTAGGTGCAACTCCCGGATTTATTCGACTTCCATACGTCTTCGAAGCTTTCCTTTATGCACTTTTTGCTGTCGGATTAAGCTTTGTCATCCTCGGCACAATCAGCCAATCAATAGAGTTGGATGGTACCAACCTTTGGGATTACTACTCAAATCTTAATCTCTCCCGCGTCTTTGTTACCGAACTGAGCATCACGATGGTTCTGGCCATTGTCAGCAGTTTCTCCGCAACAGAACAATATATCAAAGGGAAACTTAACCTCAACTAGTGCGGTATCTCAATATCACAGGGATCATCCTCAAAAAGCACAACACTGGTGAACAAGATCAATACGTCACCATTTTTTCACCAACATTGGGAAAAATAGATGCCCGGGCCAGAGGCGCACGGAAAATTAACAGTTCATTCATTGGTCATCTGGAGATTTTGAATATCTGCGATTTTCAGCTCTATAAAAATCAAAATCACTTCACGATTACCCAATGTCAGATCAGAAAATCGTACAAAAACATCCGTGAAACACTCAATCAAAGTATGCTCTCTTTTCACCTTTTGGAGATATTTCTAAAAATAGCTCAATCGGAAGAAAATGGAGATGAACTCTTCGATCTCATTGCCCAGACATTAGAAAAAATCGACCAAAACCAAAAAAACCAACTCCATATCGAAACATTTAAAATAAAAATGCTTGATATCGCAGGGGCTCTTCCAAATATTTCCCGTTGTGGAAACTGTGACATCCGCTGGAATCAAGAAAGCATGATTCACATTGACGAAGAAGGTCACATTTCCTGCTTTGATTGTTCATCTGGAAATCAAACATTAATTCCATTTAATACCATGAAGCTCATCCACTTCATCCAACAGTCTCCTTTCGACCAAATTGAAAAAATAGCAATGAATCAACAAGACAAAACCATCTTAAAAAAAGTCATGGCTATCTTCCTACACAACTACATATCTTCGGAACTAAAAACCGAAAAATTTATAGCCCATCTTCACGAGTAACCACCATCACGTTTCGCACCTGTTCCAAACGATCCATCAACCTTTCCAGTTGTAAATCATTAGTAATATCAACAACCAGTTCACGCTCAATCTCATTCTCATTCGATTCTGATGCGGAAAAAGACTGAATATTAATATTCATTTTTGTAATAACATCAGCAATATCACGCAATAACCCCACGCGATCTTGCGCTTTCAGCCGCAATTTAACTGAATAACGCTGCAACTTCTGCCCCTTACCCCATGTTGCTTCCAAAACCCGTTCAGATTTCGCCGTCCTTAACAATTTACATTGTTGCAAATGGATAGTAATCGTATGACCACGGGTTACATATCCAACAATTGGCATACCCTTTTTAGGGTTACAACAATGTCCAATCCTATAAGGAAGGTCACTTTCTCCTGCAATACAAATCTGGTCACTTTCATGAGACCCTCCAGATTTTTTCGGCAAATCTGCCCCTTTTTTCACGCGCTTAACACTGGCATGCCTTCTTTTACTTCGAATCTCCTCTCCAAAAATATTTTTTATAAGAGCAATAGCATCAACTGATCCATTCCCAACCTCTTCAATCAAACCTTCTCGTTCGCGTAAAGGCAAACGCCGCCCATTGTACTCTTTAAAAATCCTAAGATTTTCATCAAGATGAGGTTTTCCAAGCTTTGAAAGTTCCTCATTAATAAGCTCTTTTCCTTTGCGAACAATCGACTCCTTATCCAAAGATCGAAAATAAGCACGGATCTTGGACTTGGCCCCCTGGGTTTTAACAAAGGAAAGCCACAAAGGTTTTGGATCAAACTTTTTCCCAAGCATAATTTCAACCGTTTCACCATTCTTCAATTCATAGTCCAAAGAAACAACCATATCGTTCACTTTTGCCAATTTACAACGGTGTCCAATATCACTATGAATTGAATAGGCGAAATCGACTGGAGTTGAACCTTTAGGCAAATCTTTCACCTCTCCAGTTGGCGTCATCACAAAAATTCTATCACTAAAAACATCAAGTTTAAGATGATGAATCAAGTCATCATTTTGAGTATCTGATTGGATCGCTGAAAGTGCTTCCACCCACTCCATTCGCTCTGGTCCTTTATCATCCTTTTTAGCACCCTTCTTTTTCTTTCCTTCATCATAAATCCAGTGAGAAGCAATTCCATATTCCGCCTCTTCATGCATTTTTTTTGAACGGATTTGAATTTCAGTCGGCTGGGATGACGCAGACAGACCTACAATTGCAGTGTGTAAACTTTGATAACCATTAGGCTTTGGAATAGCGATATAATCCTTAAACCGATACCCCAAAGGCTTCCACTTACTATGAATAAGCCCCAAAATAGTATAAATATGATCCGTCATCTCATGACCCTGTTTGTCGTATTTATCATCAACAATAACGCGAATAGCATAAACATCATAAAGATCCTTCAAAACCGATCCATTTTTTGCCTTTAATTTCCTATAGATACTATAAAGATTCTTTACCCGCCCATCGACTTTTACCTTATATCCATGCTCCTGAAGATATGATTCCAGTTCTTTAATACTATCCTCAACGGTATGTTTTCTCTCGGCCAGATACTCATCCAGTTCAGCTTTTAGCATTTCATACTGACGAGGATACAAATATTGAAATGCCCAATCTTCCAGCTTTCCTTTTAAAGAGTAAATGCTCAAACGTGCAGAAATAGGAACATAAACCTCCATTGTCTCACGGGCAATCAGTTTCTGCTTCTGAACCGAACGAAAAGACAATGTCTCCATATTATGAAGACGATCTGCCATTTTAATCAAAACCACGCGAATATCCTGGGCCATAGTAACAAAGAGCTTTCGTATATTTTCCGTTTCGGCATTTTCATCCCGGGATTTCACACGTTGCAAACTCTCCAGCGCATTAATAAGGAACAGTACTTTATCTCCAAATAAAGCTTTTATCTCTTTTTTGTCATACGATTCAATCGATGGAAGCCCATGAAGCATAGCTGCAACAATCGTATCTTCATCCGGCTTCAGGTCCAGAAGAATGTTCAACACCTCTAAAATGTGAACAATATAAGGATCTCCCGACATCCGGTACTGATTCTCATGTGCTGCTTCTGCATAACGAAAAGCACGGGTTAACCTCTCGCGGTCCAGTCCCGGATTGCGGTCTAAAGCCTTGCTCAGGAGCTCTTCAAATGTAACCATATAAAAGGTTCGGCATTAGGACCGAAACTGTACGTCATTTCTCTCCAAAAAGCAACTTTTTGCCAAAGAAAAAAGCACTATGGCTGAATAATCAAATCCAGCTCTTCAGCTCCTGGAACCTCAACAACCCGAACCCCCTGAACAAGGGCCTGAACATTACTTTCAACAGCATTCCGGCGCTCATCAAGTTTTTGCAAAGCTATTTCATAAAAACTCACCAACCGTTCCAGTGCGGCTACCCGGGCCCTCAAGGCAACCTGCTTCTGCGAGACATCCACAAAACCCTTCAATAAAGCATCACTTCGCTCCGCCTCCAAATTGTCCAAAGCATCAAAGAAGTCGACTTCAAAAGTATCCTTTTGTCCCGAAATACTACTAAAAGAGATCGTAAGATCATCAATATTTAAACGAATTGCAGCAAGCGTTCGAGTTCCATCTTCATAAGCATCCCGAAGCTGTTGAATATAATTTGTTAAAGCACTTTCACGTTCAGTCGTCTGACTCAAAAGCCCATAAACATCAATACTATACAAGTTCTGAAGCCTTTCCAGCGAACGCACATATTCAATAAACTGATTATCAATTTCACGTTCATCCATCAACTCACCATAAAATGAAGCGGCAGAAATGCCTGTTTCTCCAGAAATTGCAGGCTCAGAAAGAGTTCCAAAAAAATCAGCAGCCCGGATTGAAGGAGAAAGTCGATCATAAACGGATCCATCATTCATCCCAAAAAGTTCACCGGTTATAAGGCCATACTCCCGCATAAGCGCCTGGTCAGATGTTTCAGTTGGGCCACCATTACTGCCGCCATCACCATCAAACAGCCCAAAAAAGTTTGATGAATAGCTCCACCATCCACCAGCAACAATAATTCCAATAACAGCAATCCCGGCAAAAAGTCGAAGATTAAAAACTCTTCCTAAAATTGGTGACACTTCTGCAAAAACCGATCGGAGAGACTCCCCAATTCCCTTTTTCTCTTCCAGCCCACCCTCTTCCAGTCCAAGTTCCGCTTTCTTTTCATCAATCTTCTTCTGAACCTCCTCTGGAGTTTCTTCTTGGCTTTCAGCTATTTCATGATCCTGTTGCACTTCTGGTCCGCCATTTTCCGGCAAAACCTCGATCTTTTCATCTCCCATAGGAATAATTTCAGCCTCAGAAACAGTCGGCTTTCCAAATGTCTCCTGGTCATCAAATCCTTGTGAATCCTCCTGATGTTGATCATAAGGATTTTCAAACCCCGGCTGCGATATCGGAGTTAAATCTTCTTCCTGCTCCGGTTCATGAGGTTCTTCCGATTCAAATTGTGACTCGGGAGGATAACCAAAAGGCTCTGGTTCTACTTCCGGCTCTGGCTCTGGTTCTACTTCAACCTCTGGTTCCGGTTCGACTTCCGGCTCTGGTTCTGCTGCAACCTCCAGTTCTGGTTCAACTTCCAGTTCCGGTTCTGCTTCAATCTCCGGCTCTTGTTCAACTTCTGGCTCTGCTTCAACCTCCAGTTCTGGTTCTGCTTCAACTTCCGGTTCTGGTTCTGCTTCAACCTCCGGCTCCGGTTCCGCTTCAACTTCCGGCTCTGGCTCTGCTTCAACCTCCAGTTCTGGCTCTACTTCAACCTCTGGTTCCAGTTCTGCTTCGACTTCCGGCTCTGGCTCTGCTTCAACCTCCGGCTCCGGAAGATCAGCTGATTCAACTTCAATATCAGGACCTGTAAAACCTGCGTGTTCAATTGTTAACTCAGGTTCAGATTCAGCCTCAGGTATTGCTTCCTGCTCTTCTCCCAAATCAGAAACCACCTCCGGTTTGACCTCTGGTTCTAATTGTTCAACCTCCGGCTCCGGTTCCGGAACTTCCTCAACTTTTAAATCTTCTTTTTCAGAACTTTCATCAACAACAGCATTCTTTTTCTTCCGACGCCGGCGACGACGTTTTTTCTTTGGCTTTTCCGCCTCAGGCTGCTGATCCTCTTGGCGCTGCTCCACATTCTCCTGTCCAGATTCCCGTTCAGGCTCCGACTTTGAATCCTCTTCTTCTTTTTTGCTTTCATCCAGTTCATTCTCCTGCTTTGGTTTTTTCTTTCTTCTTCGTCGTCTTCGCCTTTTCTTTTGTGGCTGTTCATCGTCAGATCTTTTATCTACCTCAGCAGATTCATCTTTTTCATCATCTTGATCATTTTCGATTTGCTCAAGGAGCCGATCCCGCTCAAGCGGCAGGTTTCGACCCTGTTCTGCCTTGGTGTAAGCTCGCTCAGAACCTTTCTGATCTTCATTCAGGTTCTCATCCTTCCCTTCACCCTGGCTATCCGGATTGTTAGGATTATTATCGGCCATAAGCACAAAAACTATCACTTCATTATACTACAAAACACTCCTCAAAAGAACCCTGAAAGCTTATAAATAAGCCAAAAAAGCAGAAATATACTTGACTCAATAGAGAAAAAGTATCAAAACATCAAAAAGACGGATAGGAACACGCCTATCCGCCTTTACTAAACAAAACCTTAATAAGAAACAGCACTCAGATCAAATCCAGCCTGAGAAGCTGCACCAGAAAGCCCAAAGCTATTCAAAACTCCTTGAATAACCACAAGAGCAATCGCCGCTACAATAATAGTCAAAATCGCATTCTTGTCATCCAGGTGAAACACCTCTTTCAAAACAACATATCCAACTACCAGACTCCAGAGACCTACAACAAGAGAAATAATTGCCCCAAGAGCAGGAACAAAAACAACTAATCCACTGACAACTCCAATTCCCGCTACAAGACCTCCAACACGGAAATATTGAGCAAAAGTCCCCTTTCCTTTAAAAAGCTTTGTTGCGACCAAAGTAACAACCACATAACCAAGAAGCGCAGAAACCAAAGCAACCAAAATACCCACAAGTGTTGCCACTACATCCGGCCGAAAAGTTTGATTCAAAATTCGAATCCCAAAAATCATTTGGAGTACTGGCAATGTAGCTGTTCCTATCAACAAGAAAATAGCAGCAGTTGCCCCACCTTTCTTATTATCTGCCACCTTTTTAATCACCGCTTTATCCAGCTTTAAAATGGCTAAAAGTTGCTGAAAAGCATTACCAAAATCGACATCTTTCATGTCCATTTCAGGCATTTTCATTGAGTCGTCCTGCATAGGAAAGTTTTAAGAAATAAAAACGCTAATGAACATTATAAACCATAAAATAGCACACGAATCAAATCATAATTCCAAAAAAAAGTTTATTAAAAGCCATTTATTCACTACTATTGGTATCTGGATTTTAAACTATATTTTTACATCTCAACAGACATGGACGCACTTCAATCCTTTTTCTCTACTCAAGCTGCACCAATTGCTATTGGAGTTAGTATTATCGCGCTAGCATATGCTATCTATCTTATTATTACCGTTCTCAAACAGGATGCCGGAGACGAGCGAATGCAAGAGATCGCCAAAGCTATTCAAGAGGGAGCTACTGCCTACCTCAATCGTCAAACCATGACGATTGCAATTTTCACAGTCATCCTTTTCCTTATTATGGCATTCGTACTTCCTGCGGGAGAACATAACGATGGTGTCCTCACCGCCGTAAGCTTCTTGATTGGAGCAATTTTCTCTACACTCGCAGGATATATTGGTATGAGTGTTTCAGTCCGGGCAAATGTCCGAACAACTGAAGCTGCGAAAAAATCACTTCAGGCAGCGCTTTCTGTCGCCTTTAAAGGTGGTTCTGTAACAGGACTTGCTGTAGTAGGACTTTCACTCCTTGGTGTAGGAGGTTTTTACTACATCTTCACAAGCATCTTTAATATTCCAGTTGAAGCAGCGCCAAAACTTTTGGTTGGATTTGGATTTGGAGCATCCCTTGTATCACTTTTTGCCCGTGTTGGAGGAGGAATTTTTACCAAAGCAGCAGACGTGGGAGCTGATATTGTTGGAAAAGTTGAAAAAAGCATTCCAGAAGATGATCCCCGAAACCCGGCAGTTATTGCTGACAATGTAGGAGACAATGTAGGAGACTGCGCCGGAATGGGAGCCGATCTGTTTGAAACATATGCCGTAACATTGATCGCCGCCATGATTTTGGCAGCATCAACACTCTCAAGCCAATTGGGACACGCAGGGATTGAGTATCCATTGATGCTTGGATCTGTTGCCGTTATTGCCACTATTATTGGAACCTTCTTTATTAAGCTTGGAAAGAGCCGCAAGATTATGAAGGCTCTTTATAAAGGAATGATTATTACCGGTATTCTTTCAGCCATTGGATTCTTCTTTGTGAACCAACTGTATATTGGAGACATCAACATTTTCTACGCAACACTCGTGGGTCTTGGTGTAACACTCTTTATTAACATCATTACTGAATACTACACATCAACAGAGTACGAACCAGTAAAGCGAATCGCTAAATCTTCTGAAACTGGAGCCGGAACCAATATTATCACCGGTCTTGCCGTTGGTCTGGAAAGTACTTTCCTCCCGGTCATCTTGATTGTTGTGGGAATCTTCCTGGCCTTCTACTTTGGTGAAGCTTCAAGCCTCAACAACGGAATCTATGGTATCGCTATTGCTGCAGTAGCAATGCTTTCAACCACAGGAATGATTATCGCAACCGACTCATATGGACCAATTACCGACAACGCTGGAGGAATTGCCGAAATGGCAGAACTTCCGGAAGGAGTACGAAACAACACCGATGCACTTGATGCAGTTGGAAACACAACAAAAGCAGTAACCAAAGGATACGCTATTGGATCAGCTGCATTGGCCGCGCTCGTTCTATTTCAGGCTTACGCTGAAGAGCTTTCGCTCAATGCCCCGGGTGCTGATTTCACCTTCGATTTGATTGATCATCGTCTCATTATCGGACTCTTCCTTGGAGGACTTCTACCATTCCTCTTCTCTTCTTCTTGTATGCAGTCTGTAGGAAAAACAGCATACAAAGTAGTAGAAGAAGTTCGATACCAGTTCCGAACCAAGAAAGGTATTATGGATGGAACCCAAAAGCCGGATTACAGCCGATGTGTTGATATTGTAACAAAATCAGCTCTCAAAGAGATGGTATTCCCAGGACTCCTGGCAGTTCTTTCTCCGCTCATTGTTGGATATCTCCTTGGCCCAATTTCTCTTGGAGGTCTTCTTGCTGGAGCCATTGTTGGAGGATTGCTTCTTGCTCTCCAAATGTGTACTGGTGGTGGAGCATGGGATAACGCAAAGAAATACATTGAAGACGGGCATCACGGCGGAAAAGGTTCAGAATCACATAAAGCGGCTGTTGTTGGAGACACCGTTGGTGATCCGTTTAAAGACACTGCCGGACCAGCGATCAACTCTCTGATCAAAGTTATCAATACCATTGCCCTCATCATTGCACCGATGATTGCTGCAATGTCTGTGGGGCTCTAAAGCCACCTATGACCAATTTTGCCTCAAATAGAGTCGGCATTATAAAAAATGTCGGTGATAACGCCATTACCATTGAACTGCCTGATACAGGCGCTCAAATCGAATGGCCTGTGCCAGAAGATATATCTTTAGATTTTGAACAAGGAGAATCGGTTTCGGTTCAACTTAAAAAGGTTATGAACGATGTAACCCCTCCCATAGAACAACAGAAAGACGACGAAGATGCTGCACGAAAAAGACAACTCCTGGAACAGCTTCTCAACTAATACAAGGTCTTAAAACATCAAAAAAAGAGCTCCATAATGGAGCTCTTTTAATTTCTTTAACCTATTGTTGTTACTCTTCAGACTTTTCTTCACCACCTTCAGATCCTCCATCAGCTTCCGCACCAGCTTCACCACCTTCAGATCCTTCTGCGCCAGCTTCGCCTTCTGCACCTTCAGTTGGTTCTGGCTCTTCTTCAACACGTGGAGCAACAACGTTAACAATAACATCTTCCTCACCATCCAGGATTTCAACCCCTTCAATCGCCGCAATATCTGAAACATGAATCGATGCACCAAGCTCTTCCAATCCAGAAATATCAACTTTAATCTCATGTGGAAGCTCCAATGGAAGACATTTAACATGAAGTTCGGTCTTCACTGTGTTCAAAATTCCACCATGATCCTTCACTGCTGATGCTTCACCAACAATCTCAACAGGAACATAAGCGGTAATAGCCTCCTTCAAGTTTACAAGAAGGAAATCCACATGCTCAATCTTTCCAGAAAGTGGATGAATTTGGAGATCATGAACCAAAACCTTCTTTGAGTCCTCTCCTTCCACCTTCAGATCGATCAACGCACTTGAACCAGTTTTCATATAGGTTCGTCGGAACGTTTGATAATCCATCTGTACAGCGACACTCTTTTCACCCTGGCCGTAAAAAACAGCAGGAATGACGTTTTGTCGCCGCAGCTCACGTGGAGATGAGCTCAGCTCTCGTTTTTGTACTTCAAGTGTAACGGTCTTCATAATATCGTTTGTGAAAAATGCGTAGAAAGGTTACACAATACCACCTAAAAGCGCAATGTAAAATTTCAAATAATCGGTTCGGATTGACGCATGTAGAGCCGTTCAGTAATATCGAAAGAGCCTTTAAACCTTATTTTTAGCATATGTTCGACAAAGCAAAAGACATGTACCAACTCCAGAAAAAAGCAAAAACTATTAAAAAAGAGCTTAAAAATACGCATATTGAAGCCGAAGAAGAAGGAGTTATTGTAACCGTGAATGGCGAACAGGAAGTGGTGGATATCACCATCGCCGAAGAATCACTCCAAAGCAGCAAACTCCCGGAAATTCTGAAAAAATGCATGAATAAAGCTGTAAAAAAATCCCAGCAGGTGGCAGCCGAACTCATGAAAGATGTTATGGGTGATATGAATTTTCCTGGAATGTAATGAGAAAAAGGCCTTTATATAAAACCCGACGCAAGTCCGGATTTGGAAAAATCCTGCTCATTCTGATCCTCCTTATTGGAGGATACATGTGGTTCCGTTATTCCAGCTATCAAACCGCACTCGCAACCCCTGTAAATTCTGAAAATACAGAGGAAATATCGTTCCTTATTAAAAAAGGAGACAGTTTTGCGACAATCACCAGCAACCTTCTTGAAAAAGAGCTCATCGCCGATGAAGAGGCCTTTAAAATGTACACAAAATTCGGCGGATACGACCGCCAGCTCGAAGCAGGACGGTTTATGCTCAGCCAGTCACAAACAATCCCTGAAATCGTTGAAGAACTGATTGATGGCGAGAAAAGTCAGGTTATTCTTACGGTCCTGGAAGGGTACACCGTTCAGGATATTGATGATGAACTGGTAGAGATGAATCTAATCCAACCTGGTGATTTCATTACAGCAGTCGATGAATTTGACAACTATGACTCATACTTTTTCCTGAATGAGGATCTCCAGAAAGACCTTATCCATCCACTGGAAGGATATCTTTTCCCGGACACCTACTTTTTGGATCCCGTTGAATTCAATAATGAAAACCTGATCCAACTTATGCTCGATAATTTTGAAAACCGCATAGGAGACGATCTCAAAAATGCAGACAGGCCAATCCACGACATTGCCATCATGGCATCAATCCTTGAAAAAGAGGTTCGAACCGATGCCGACATTCCCGTCGTGGCTGGCATACTCTGGAAACGGCTCGACAATAATTGGCTTGTTGGAGCCGATGCCACTATGCTCTATTTAAAAGATGATAGAACTATCGACTATTTTGACCTTCAGGAAGATACACCATACAACACCCGACTTAATGCCGGACTTCCACCAGGGCCAATTGGCAACGCAGGCCTTAAGAGCTTTATGGGAGCCCTTCATCCCGAAGAAAGCCCTTACTGGTTCTATCTAACAACTCTCGATACCGGAGAAGTGATTTATGGCGAAAACAACGCCCAACACGAGGCGAACAAAGCCCAATATCTCTAGAGAAATTATTGAGAATCCAAACTAGAATCCAAACTCAACACCGGAATCTTCGGCTGGAGTTTCTTCTGGGGCCGGCTCTTCTTCCACAGGTGTTGAATCCTCTTCCGGAGCAGTTTCCTCCGGCTCTGGAGTTGTATCTGTTCCGGTATAGTTAATGGTGAATGACACCACCTCTGACTTATTGCCATCAGGATCAATTCCATACACCTCAAACGTATTGTCTCCAGGCTTTAGGTTTCCAAGCGCTGTGCTGGCAACATACTTCCATTGTGTTCCGCCAGAAGTAAACTGAGAAAGCGTGTAGCCATTTACAACCACCTTTTCAGCTCCTTTAATCGATCCAATAACGGTAACAGTGTTTGCATCTGTCGTTGAAGAAGAAGATCCATTATAGGTCTCCACAACGGGCTTGGTGAGATCATCGGTGATCTCCACCTTGTCCTTTTCATACGTAATAGTAATAGTTGCCGCAGAGCTTCGGGCACCATCCTCATTGACCGCATACACTTTAAAGGTGTTCTCGCCTGGCTTCAGGTTCCCAAAAGAGTCAGAAACGTTGTATGACCACTCCGTATCACCTTCTTTAAACTGACTGAGTTCATAATCCCCAAGGTTACTGTTCACCACAACAGCAGCTGTTCCAGCCTTCACCGTTCCGGCAAGAACAAACGAACCTTCTGTTGTTGTCTTACTGGTTGGACTTGTAATCACCGGTTGATCAGAAGATCCGCCAGCATTATTGGCAGTATCTTCCTCTCCTTCGTCGCCATTTGTATCTTCAGAATTTTCATCATCCGGGTTCTCTTCACCATTTGTTTCCTCATCAGTCATTTCTGTATCAGTCTCATCATCCACCATACTTGAGCCTGATCCTGAAATAGAGAAATCTGTTGGACTTTGATCTTCCCGGACATTCCATCGATACCAGGCAGAATCTTTAAACTCATCACTAACAGCCATCAATACAGAAGGAGTTTGATTCCCTTCAAAAGCACGTAGAGTAGCGTCATCCAAGACAATCTCCTGCCCAACTCCAACCGCAAGCGTTTCTGTTACACGCTCCTGTCCTCCAGACTCAACAATCACATCCACTTCAATATCTCCTTCAAAAACACGAACAACCTGTGTTGTATTGTTTTCAACCTCAAAAATTGTTCCAGTCGCACGGACCAAAAGGTTATCAGTCCGGACCTCATAATGCGCTTCCCGCACTCCGGGACTCTTTTCTCCATTGATCCATACCGATCCATTGTCCAGATTCAAAGCAATAACCTCTTTATCATTACTCTTGCTCACGTCTGAGAGCGTAATAGCCGTGTCACTATCCAGTCGAACCCGTGTGTCATTGAAAAATTCAGCTACAACACGCCCACCCGGCAATGTTTTCAAACCATCTCCCAATAAAAGCTTTGTCCCACTAAACGCGTTATCCCATTCAGACTGTCCATAGGGCAAAACACGCGCGCGTCCCTGAGCCACATAAAAATAAACGTTGGCGTCTCCTTCATTATTCCAGCTACTCCAAACCTGGAAAGCCATAACACCAATGACTCCAATACTCAAAAGTACCAAAAAAGGCAAAATATAATCAATTGGCCTTTTTCTTCGTTGAGCTCTTCGCATTGCTGCACGTCGATGTCTCATAGCTATTATGCTAAAAATGATCGCTATAAATATAACAGCAAATCGCTTGCTGTAAAGGGAAAAACTGTTTAAACACCCATTTCCTTTAAGAGAGCATTGACATCCCTCTTAATTCTCGTGTCCTTTTCCAGTTCGGTCGCGATCTTATTATAAGCATGCAAAACAGTAGTGTGGTTTCGCCCGCTAAAGCTTTCACCAATCGTTTCGTACGATTGATCCAAAACATGCCGGATGAGGTACATAGAAATCTGCCGTGGAACCATAACCTCTTTACGTCTGTTTGCCCCGATAAGGTCGGTTTTTGGAACCTTAAAATAGTCCGCCACAATATCAATCACATCGTCACAGCTTCGCACCACCACACTTTTATCAATATCAACGGCTATACCTTTAAAGGTTGTCTCATCCTGGCTTAGTGTTCGAATCGCGCGGGCTGCTGACTTAATAGTCGGTGTGGTTTCAGCCAGCTTGGCCTCGGCCATAGTTTTAATCAAAATTCCTTCCAGCTCACGCACACTCCGGTGAACGTTAAAAGCAATAAATTCAAGAACTTCCGGATCAATCAATGTTTGATGTTCCCGACATTTCTCATTCAAAATCGCCAAACGGGTTTCATAATCCGGAAGCAGAACCTCCACCACCATTCCCATACCAAACCGGCTCTTCAAACGTTCCTCCAAACCATCCAGTTCGCGCGGCGGCTTGTCCGAACTCATAACAATCTGTTTCCCCGCATCGTAGAGTTCATTAAAGGTATGAAAGAACTCCTGCTGCGTCGATGCCTTATTTCCAAAAAACTGCACATCGTCAACAATGAAGCAGTCCACCTTCCTATATTTCTCTTTAAATGAAGCAGTATGCTTTTTCCCGATTGCCGCGACAATTTCGTTCATAAATCGCTCAGACGTCATATAGACAACATTTTTATCTGGAAAGTTTTTAAGAATCTCCAACCCAACTCCCTGTAAAAGATGTGTCTTCCCAAGGCCGGTATCTCCATAAAGAAAGAGCGGATTGTAAATATCCCCAGGTTTGGCCGCCACCGCCTTACAGGCCGCATGTGAAAGCTGGTTTTCCTGTCCCGGAATGAAGTTATCGAGCGTATAGCGGGGATTGAACATTTTACTGCGGATCCCATCGATCATAACCTCCTTCTTATTTGGAAGTTTTCGGATTTTTCGCGCGTTCAAATCCTGAAAAAGCTTGATATCAATTTTATATGGATGTTCATTATCAGCCAAAGAGCCCATCACTTCCAATTTAAGCTGCTTCACCTCTGAACAAAGATCTTTCAGAGCCTGAAGGAGTCTGATTTCATGTCGATCACGGATAAAGTTTAGTGTGATTGGAGTAGGAACTCCAACAGTCACAACTCCGTGTTCGATATTTTTAATAATGGAATCCTTAAAGAGAGAAAAAATAGTAGTCTTTCCAATTTGAGGAGCAAGACGGGTAAGGACCCCCTCCCACAGAGTTTTATTATCCATGTGCTGAAGTGTCTGAATGTGAATCGAAAGTGAAGCAATACTAAAGACTTTTTATGCCTTCTACAAGGCTTGCAGCTCTTCACTAGGTCTTGGGGCACTTCAGCTCCCTACCCACTAATAATGGATTTTTTTTGCATTCAAAATACATTTTGAATCAGAGCGCAATGATACCTGAAATCAGATTCTAATCTGTCGCAACATTTTTTATGTCAACTTTAAAAAAACATCAGATTTTTTTGTCAAAATTGTCACTATTGTTGCACAAAAAAATTGAACAGCCAGTATGAGGCCATCATACTTTTCCATTTTCTATAAGCCAGAAATCCAACGCACAATATCGCTATATGTCACGACAACAATAAGGAGCATAAGGAAAGCAAATCCCACCATATGAACCAACGCTTCGGCTCTTCCCCTGAGTCGCTGTTTAAAGATCACCTCTATAAGAATAAAGAAGGCACGTCCACCATCCAGTGCCGGAAATGGAAAAATGTTGATAATCGCCAAACTCAAGGACAGGAGTGCCATAAAGCGCAGCAACGATCCAAACCCTTCCTGCACTACGGTATGGGTCATTTGCGCAATACCAACCGGCCCCGCAACACCTTCAGGAACTGTAAACTGAGTCACCAACTGCCGAACGACCTCTCCAAACATATTCACGGTCAACAGCGCCAGCTTCCCGGTCTCTTCCACAGCCTTAATCGGCGCGATCCACACCGGGTATTGAACATCTTGAATCTCAATAACCGAAAGAGGTGCCACAGAATCATAAACATCCCCTTCCAAACCATCCACCGTCATCAGTTCGGCAATCTGAACACCAATAAGCCCATCTTCATCAGGCGTAACCTCAACATCCAGAAATTCATCTCCACGCTGAAGTGTATAAAGCGATGGAAGTCCCTGATTAGCCTGGTTTCGTTCAACTAAATCCTCCGGAGCCATCAAGCCCTCATCATTAATCGCTACCACTTTATCCATTGGCATGAATCCAGCCTGGTCCGCCGGACTTTCTGGAACAACATAGTCAACCACCACACCGGCTGAAGCCTGTTCAGCTTCTCCAAACATCATATTAACCATCACTTCCTGATCATCACGAACAATCGTAAAGCTGTTCTCTCCATCTTGAATACTCTCAAAAAACTCAGTCGTACTATAAATCGGTTCTCCATTAACGCCCACAATAAAGTCTCCCACCTGAAGCTCACTCTCTGCTTCAGTCAAGGCGTGAACCTTTACCCGTGGAAGGTAGGTCATAGGATAGAGCACCACATCGCCCGGGAGGAACTCCACGGTCTTCAAACCCTCTCCACGAAGCTCAAATGTACCAACCTGATCTCCAGCTATCTGACTCACATCCAGAATTGACTGACCATTATAGGTCACAACAACATCTCCTGAACTCACTCCTCCCTCCGCAGCAAGACTTCCTTCTTTTACATCTTGTATCACCAATCCTGACTGGGTTTGAATACTCCCATCCTCAATCGCTTCCAGAAACTGATCTGGCTCAACAATAAGCGGCTGAATACCAATTGAAAATCCAATCGTCAGCAAAAACCAGCACAAAAACAGATTCATCAATACTCCGGCAGTCACAATCCACAGCCGTATCCATGGCGACTTACTGGAATAGCTTCTCTTATTTTTTCGCAACTTATCATCACTCGCGTCCTCCCCCAAAAGCTTCACAAATCCACCAAAAGGAATCCAGTTAAGAGAATAGAGCGTCTCCCCTCTTTTCTTCCCCCAGATTCGCGGAGGCAAACCAAAGCCAAACTCTTCCACTTTTACCCCGGCCCTTCGGGCAGCGGTAAAGTGTCCCCATTCGTGGATAAGCACCAGAACGGAAAAAATGAGCAGGAACGCAATCGCAGTAATTAAAAAGTCCATGAATTAAACAGTCATTACATCAGTCTCCTTCTTCTTGGCCATCTCTTCAATGGTCTGATTCACCTTGTCGACGTGCTCCTGAAGTTTCTTGTCCGCCCCTTTCGCATCATCTTCGGTAAGATCTCCATTCTTTTGTTGACTCTTGATTTCATCATGGACCTTTTGCCGAGCGGTACGAACAGAAATACGCGCATCTTCAGCCAGCTTGTGGACCACCTTTGTTAAATCACGCCGGCGTTCTTCGGTAAGTGGTGGAATGTTCAGTCGCACAACCACACCATCGTTCACCGGAGCAATGTTGATATCAGAAACCTGAATCGCTTTCTCAATCGGTCCAAGATTGGCTTTATCCCATGGTTGAATCTGAATCGTCTTGGCATCCGGCACAGAAATAGAAGCCACAGCCTTAAGCGGTTGCTTACTTCCATACACATCCACCTCTACCTGTTCCACCAATGTCGCCGATGCACGACCAATCTGCAAACGAGAATACTCGTCCTGTAGGTGAGAAACCACTTTATCCAGGTCAGTTTTCAACTGGTTCATCGCACTATCCATCATATTCTATAAATTTTTAAGTTATAAGTGTTCCAACATCCTGCCCTTTCACCACGCGCGCAATGTTTCCTTTCTTGGTCAGATTGAACACGGCAATCGGGAGCTTATTATCAGCACAAAGTGACACAGCACTCAAGTCCATTACCTCCAGTCCCATATCCAGGACTTTGTGATACGACAGTTTCTTGAACTTTTTGGCATCTTTATGTTTCACCGGATCTTTATCATACACATAATCAACCTTTGTCGCTTTCATGAGCACGTCACAGTTAAGTTCCAACGCCCGGAGCGCCGCAGCTGTATCTGTGGTAAAGAATGGATTTCCCGTTCCTCCCGCGCAAATAACGATCTTTCCTTTGCCAAGGTAGGCCAGACCTTTCTCCACCAAATAGGTTTCAACCACCACCGGCATGGCAAAAGCCGAAAGCGGCCTCGCGTCGATTTTAAATTTCCGGAAACCGTTTCTTAAAGCAAGCGAGTTCATAATCGTCGCCATCATCCCCATATAGTCGGAATGCACACGATCAATTCCTGATTCCACAAAATCCCGATACCGCCAGAAGTTTCCACCTCCAATTACAATCACCACTTCAACTCCCATTTTCTTCACGGCTGTCACCTCTTTACAGAGCTGTTCAACCATAGAAAAATCGATACCACTCCCCTTTTCGCCCTCCAGAACTTCTCCGGACAGTTTGAGCATGATCCGTTTATATTTGAGCCGCTTGGCCATAGTCTATGTTGAAAAGAATATATAGGTCAGCACCACTCCCAGTGCAATTCCCACCAAAAAAACGAGTGGCACACGCCGCTCTTCGCGTTGATCACGACTGCTGGCCAGCTCTGTTAAAAGATTTGCTTCCATAATCAGCTCTTTTTCCGCGTTTTCGGCAACCACCTCTTCCATATCATGGTTCGTCACCAGGTTCACAAAAGTCCCAAAGCGCACTTTAATAATGTCTTTGGGTGGGATGTTTTCAATGTCCGAAACAGAAGAGACTGAATCAAAGTCATCCGTTGAATCAACATCGTCGAGGTCGTCGACCGGTTCAACCCGCATAGAAGGTTTTCGGATCGGCTGATAGCTCATGTCCAAATTGTCGCCCTGGTCTTCCATAGATTCAATGTCATCGGTGAGTTGGTCTACCGCGTCCACTAACGGTTCGATTTTCGGCGTGACATCGTCCAATTGTCGTATCGTAAAGGTATTGGTCGGCGCTTCATTCGCGCTCAGCGATGAAATCTTCATTGGTGCTTCTGCTTCAACGTTTACCACGTTTTTTCTCACACTTTTGGTCGTTCTCCCGGACGACGCTTTTGTTGAGCGGATTTTTTTCGTTATTGTAATGCTTTTGGTGCTTTTGGCCTTTGTCGATTTTGGTGTCTTTTTGGTACTTTTGACCTTGGCACTCCCAGCTGTCTTGGCTTTTCCTCCGGTGGCTTTTGTACTAGCCTTTTTCTCCGATTTCCGAGGGGTCGAAGTCATCTTCTTTTTCCCAGTTTTTGAGGATGATTTCTTAGTAGCCATAGTTTCCTGAACTATAGCACAGATGGCCCCAGACTTCCAAAAAATTTCTTCGTCTCACTAAAGCGAATGATTCCTGAGATAAAACAGCTGTTCAACTGTTAAGAGATCATGATCTCTTAACAAAAAGGTGAGCGTACATGTTAGCTCACCTTTTTCGTTGAACTTGTTTTAGAACAGGAATTCTGAGAACTACATCATGCCCATACCCGGCATCCCTCCACCACCCGGCATAGCCGGCGCGTCATCTTTATCACTTGGAATATCGGTAATAGCACCTTCAGTCGTCAGGAATATCCCCGCGATCGACCCAGCATTCTGGATCGCGCTACGAGTCACCATCTTCGGATCGATAATTCCCGCCTTAATCATATCAACATACTCATCATTTGCAGCATCATACCCTTCTCCAGATTTCCCTTCACGAACCTTCTGAACAATCACCGCTCCATCTTTACCGGCATTCTTCGCAATCTGATGAAGTGGAGCCGCAAGTGCAGCCTGCACAAGCAATACTCCAGTATGTTCATCGCCCTCAAGCTTCAATCCATCCAAAACATCAGCCGCCTGCAAAAGAGCAACTCCACCACCCGGAACAATCCCTTCCTGGACTGCCGCCTTGGTCGCAGAAATAGCATCTTCAATACGAAGCTTTTTCTCTTTCAGTTCGGTTTCGGTCGCCGCACCAACTTTAATAACACCAATTCCACCAGCCAGTTTAGCCATTCGTTCAAGGAGCTTCTCTTTATCAAAGTCAGATGAACTATTTTCAAGCATCACCTTAATTTCACCAACACGCGCATCAACATCAGACTGGTTTCCCTTCCCTTCCACAATCACAGTCTTTTCACTTGAGGCAATCACCTTGTGGGCCTGTCCAAGATCCGCGAGCTCGACATTTTCAAGCTTAAGTCCAAGCTCTTCAGTAATAACCGTTCCACCGGTAAGTGCAGCAATATCCTTGAGCATCTCCTTTCGTCGATCTCCATATGCCGGTGCTTTCACAGCAAGAACACTAAAGATTCCACGGAGTTTGTTCAGAACAAAAGTAGCCAGAGCCTCACCTTCAACATCCTCCGCGATGATAACCAACTCCTTACTTCCAGCCTGCAGAAGTTTCTCAACAAGCGGCAACACCTCTTGCACATTTGAGATCTTTCTATCAGTGATCAAAATTTTCGCGTCCTTATATTCCGCTTCCATTCGTTGTGGATCGGTCACCATGTACGCAGAGAGATATCCATTGTCAAAATGCATTCCCTTGGCTACTTCACTTGAAGTCCCCATAGCCTGAGACTCCTC
>JAGQLQ010000073.1 GCA_020429235.1 Candidatus Peregrinibacteria bacterium
CATGGAACTATTATGCAACTGTATTTTGCAACATGCAAGTGATTGATTTTATTCATTATTAAAAATGGTTGCAAAAAGGATAGTTTTTGCATCAAAGAATTCTCAATAGGTGAATGGGATTACGAAGTCTCTTCCGGCACAAACCGCTTTGACTCTTCCATGTTTATACAAAGGTAAACTTTATGAGATGAAATGTAAGACACCTTTATTACAAACGCTACCCTCAAGGAACCAAATATTATGACCAACAATTGAGGGGTCGAATCATGAAGCTCTGAGGATACGATTGAATAATATAGTCCGGAAGATTTTGTATATACAAAAATTCTTTATCCGATGGCACTGAGAATTTCTTCTTAACAAAATGAGAATACTGGAAAAACCTTTTTCTTTTTAAAACTTTTTGCGGGAAATTAAAAAAGGCGTAAAAGGGAGTTTTCCTAATTTTTCTTATGCATAATAGAAGAGTTGGTTGATAGGGCTTTCTTGAGAATGGAAATGCGTCTGGTTAGTAAAAACGTGGAGTAATCTTTAAATCGGCGATCTTGATCCCCTCGAGTCTGAATAATTTTTCGCTCGTCATCAAAACCAAATCCGAACATAGGATCGGGTTTCCCAGTTCGTGTTCGACAAGATGACATGAAGACCTTCATCTCTTTTTGGGTGAACAACAGGGTGCAGTCCTTATACCAAAGAGGTTTTACCTTTTTAATTCTTCCCGGATCTGGCGGAAAAAGGCCAAAAAGTAAAAAGAAGTCAGCTTCTTTGGGAATCTTGAAACGATTGAACCAGGTACCGAAAAGTTGTCGTTGAGTTGACTTTCTTTTTGGGGGTTTCTGGTCATAAGCCCGCGATGCTTTGATCTGAATCGTAGCTGTCTGTGAACGGCCATTCGGGTATTTCCTGATTATAGCCAAATCGAAGCCTTTTTCTTGGCGTGAAACGGGTACCAGAACAGAATAACCTTGAGACTTCGGCATCAACTTTTGAAGCCGATTAGCCAAAAAAAACTCTGGCCATTGAAGAGTAAAGACGGGGTCCATAGGGAATTGTCGCATTCGTAAGTAGCCAACAAAGTTTCCCTTGCAGGTTCAATCTGCGAGAGCTTTCATAAGACCATCTCGGGCATCGGTGAAGTACTGGATGTTGATTTTAGTCACCATATCATCAGACAAGTCGTTCATTTGCTTTCTCGATGAGACCGGAATCAGGAGCATTGTAGCTCCCTTCTCAACAGCCAATTCCGCCACATTTACCGCATTGTAGATTGGCTCAAGCGAACCGCCGAGATTTAGACCACCAGCGAGGACAAGTCCGCCCTTCAGGCTTTTCTGTAAAAGGGCCGAACATAGGGCAAGCAATACACCTATTCCAACTGCGGCACCGCTTTTCGATGTGTCAAAAGCTCGAATCTGTATGGAAAATTCATGTGCACGTGGATCTCTATCACCCACCAACTCTTTTGCCCGGGCATAGAGATTCTGCTCGGCACAACGGACACTCTCTTTGAATGGAGCGGGAGCCGGTTGATTTAATATTTTTACCCCGCTGCCTGGTCCCTCAGTCACATCAATGCGGTACAGGCCGGAATTTTCATCTTGAGCGCCAGGAGAGATCACCCACACTTGCCCGGGAGGTAGAGGATCAGTACCAATGCTGTTCTCGCTGTAAAGCTCGGGTGTGGCCACAAATTGCTCCACCCCGTCATCCCCCAGCGAGTAGCTGAACTGAGTGTTACGAAACTCGGCTGAACCGATGCGCTTTTGCTGTTCTTTGACTCGTCGCCTACACTCCAGTGCGATCCGCAAGGCCCACTCCAGAACTTCGTCGGAAACTGGAGTGTCAGGATTAGGAGAGATCAGCTTGATGAGACCACTGACGGTTTTTTGAACGCCAGTTACATCACGCCCACTCAGGGCACCACCCAAGTGAATGCGACCTTGGAAAAGATTTTGCCGGCTCTGGCGCCGCAATTGGTTCCAGCACTCAGACAAAAAATCACTCACAAGGCCAAAGTGATTGGTCAGCAAATCGCGGCTTATTTTTGGCACATCCCAACCGGGTAGGTACGCGTGGATGCGGTCCATGAAGGC
>JAGQLQ010000015.1 GCA_020429235.1 Candidatus Peregrinibacteria bacterium
GCGCGCATGGCGGTAAACGCTTCGTGCCCGGGAGTGTCCAGGAAGGTAATTTTTCTGTCATTCTTTTCAACCTGATACGCCGCAATGTGCTGCGTAATTCCTCCAGATTCACCAGAAACCACGTTGGCCTCACGGATGTAGTCCAAAAGGGAGGTCTTTCCGTGGTCAACGTGACCCATAACCACCACAATCGGCGGCCGCTCCTTCAAATCTTCTGCCGCCTCTTCTTTCAAAAGCGCGTCCAGATCTCCTTTAAACACATCTTCCGCGCTCGCTTCAGACTGTTTTTTCTTGAGCGTCACACCTAAATCCTGCGCGATAATCTGCGCGGTTTCGAAATCGATCTGCTGGTTAATGTTGGCCAAAACTCCATTCTTCATCAACTCTCCAATCACTTTCGCCGCCCCGATTCCGGTCTTTTCAGAAAACTCTTTTACAGAAATAACCTCACCAATCTCCACCGCTCGGTCCGTCACCGGACCTCGCTTCTCCACTTCGTGCCTCTTCTTTTTGGTATCTTTCCCGGCCATCTTCTTTCGCTGACTCTTCACAATTTCACGCTGCATTTCCTGCGCGATCATCTCATCATACAGTTCGGCCTCATCCCGCGGCGCATCTTCCAGTTGCCCAAAAAGCTCCGCGTCGTTTTGCGTTTCTTCGCTTACTGCTTTTTCCGCCTCTTTCTTCGGTGTTTCCTTCACAGCTTTTGGAGCTGATTTTTTTTGAGTACTCTTCTTTGGCGCGGCTTTCTTCTTCGTTGAAGCTGCGCTCTTTTTCGTATCTTTCCTCGGAGCAGCTTTCTTGGTTGTAGACTTTGTCGCCTTTTTGGTCGTCGTAGCTTTTTTCGGCAAAGGTAGGGGATTAAGGCTTTGAGCGTATGCAGTGTATTGAATTCACCTGCAAAAGTCAACGACAAATCCGCCTACTAAAGCCAAAATTCAAGGTTCACGCACAATCCCTACGCATCCAGATTAGGCTTGTCCAGGCTCAAGACATCCTGTACCTGTCCACCTGCCTCGCCATCGGTGATCTTGTACACATCCTTATCAATCTTTCGGAACTCACTATACGACTGATTGTACATAGAAACGGTCGTCGCCAAATGTCCTCCCATTTTCTGAAGCTTCTCTTCATGCGAATTCAGATGCTTACCAAGCTGCACCACATTCTTTTGAATCTCTTTGAATCCTTCCGCCATTTTCATCTGATTCAAGCCCTGCAAAACGGTTTGCAGATACGCCACAAACGAAGAAGGGGACACAATAATAACCTTTTTGGAAAACGCGTACTCAATCAGATTCTGCGTATTCACTGAAGACCCAACAGTATTATTGAGCAGGTGATGGTACACCCCTTCCGCCGGGATATACATGAAGGCAAAATCCATAGTTTGCTCTTCCGGGCGCACATATTTAGAGGTTTCATCAATACGCTTTTTAACGTCACTGCGGAAGTTTTTCTCCAAAGCCTCTCTTTTGGAAGGATCATTCTCTTGTGTCATTTCATTAAAATTCTCAAGTGAAAACTTGGAATCAATGGGAATAATCTGCTCACCCAAGAAGATCACGGCATCCACAATCTCACCATTCGCAAACTTATACTGCATTTTGTACTGCGTCGGCGTGAAAATCGCGCTCAACATCGACTCCAGAAAATACTCACCCAAAAGACCACGTTGCTTTGGATTCTTCAGAATATTCTCCAGGCTCCGCATCTGCTCCGCGAATCCCACCACCTGTTTATTGGTCTCATCCAGTTTAGTCAGTTTTTGAGTAACCTCCTCAATAATCTTGGCACTCTGACCAAACTGTTTTTGCATAGTCTGCAAACTCTGATGCTGCTGTTTGTTGAGCGCTTCTGTAATTTTATCAAACCGGTCCTGAATCGTTTTTTGACTTTTCTGATCCCCCTCTACCACAGATTTTCGCAGATTTTCCACCACCTCCAGCATCAGCTTTTGTGAGGCATCGTCCTTTGGCTGCGCATTGTTCCGGAGCAAAATAATCGCATAAATAATCGCACCCAATAGCGCTAATCCCAAAGCAACAATCAAAATATCCATATCAATAAAGTCAAAAAGTATGCGTTAATTATATGGTGAGCATATACTCACCGTCAAGATTAGTTTTTACGTATTCTTCTGCGCCAACTGCCCGCACGCGGCATCAATATCCTGCCCCATGGTCACGCGCACGGTCACCTTCAAACCATACTCCTGCAAAATGTCTCTGAACCGATAGATATTCTCTTTGGTGGTACAGGAAAACTGGCTTCCAGTCGGATTGTACGGGATCAGATTAATATGACACAGATGATCCTTCACCAGCTCGCCCAGCATGTGGGCCTGGGCCTCCGTATCGTTCACATCTTTCAGCATCACATACTCATAAGAGATCCGGCGTCGTGTCTTGTCCAGATACGTCTCAACCGCATCCATCAGCTCGGTAATCGGCCATCTTTTCGCAATAGGCATGATCTTTTCACGAGTCTCCTGGTCTGGGGCGTGGAGAGAAAGTGCCAGATTAAACTGCTTCGGCTCGTCCGCCATTTTCAAAATCCCGGGCACCACGCCAGAAGTGGAAATCGTGATCCTTCGCGCTCCAAGCCCCAAATAGTCAGGATCACTCAGCAGATTCGCCGCCTCAATCACGCTGTCATAGTTCATAAACGGCTCACCCATACCCATAAACACAATGTTCGTCAGCACCGCATCCTCTTTCTTCAAAAGGTGCGCGTAATACAAAGCCTGATCAAAAATCTCTTCATAGTTCAGATGTTTCAGCAGGCCCATGGTTCCCGTCGCGCAGAACCGGCATCCCATCTGGCAACCGGACTGACACGAAATACACAAAGAGTTCCGCCCATCCTGAAAGCGCATCAGCACCGACTCAATCTTCTGCCCATCCATAGTCTCGAACAGCGTTTTGTACGTATCTTTCCGCACAGAAATTTGTGTACGGATTGGCTTGATGCTCAAAATTGGCGCCCGCTCAGTCAGCGTGTCCCGCAAATCCTTGGGCAAATCGGTACAGTCCTGATAATCATCCAGCAGATTCTGGCACACATTCTTCACAATCTGCCGGAGCCGGTAGTCAGGCAAACCAAGATCAGAAAGGATCTCCTGTAAGTCATGAATCGTTTTCATAGTAGACAGTTATGCTGCGGCATGGCATAGTACGCGATATTCGCAAAAACCGCAATGGAAACCCGGTGTCGGCTTCATGTCGGATGTTTTCATATCCTCCACCACTTCAAGAAGTTCTGTCTTTACTTCAGCCAGATCTTTTTCAGTTCTTTCCGTGGACGCCTTTGAAGCATCCTCCAAATAGTAGAGACTCAACTTGGAGACCGGAATGCGGAAAATCTCCTTGCAGGCCAGTGCGTACAGAGACAACTGCAGATCTTTTTTTAAATTGATGTTCCGCTTGGATGTTCCGGTTTTATAGTCGATCACCTCGTACGTCCCATCCTCAAGCTGATCAATACGGTCAATTCGTCCGCTAAAGACCACGTTTCCCAACTTCAACCGAAATCCACGCTCCAAAAATGCCGGGACTTTAAATCCAGCCTCCTCTTCTTTAGCATAAAAATTCTGCAACGTCTCCCAACCCATCTTTTTTCGCGCGGCCTCATGCCCCCGACTTTCATAACCGGCTCCAATCCAATGCTCTTCATAAAGCTCTTTCAAACCATCCAACTCTACCTCTTTTCCGGCTTTACGCTGCTCATAAAAAGCATTCACAGTGTTATGGATGCTGGATCCAAAATTGGCCGCATGCGGTTGCGGAGTCGGAATTTTAAAATAGTAGCGAAACTTATACTTCAGCGGACAGGTCTCAAAAGCCGCCACCTTACTATAGCTCAACTGCCTCACATCAATCTCCGGCACAGTCAAAATTTTCTTGGTCATAGGACTTTCAACCTCTTCATGCTTGGTTAAAGAACCATGAACCCGATCCGCTGTCACCTCTTGAGCATTCTCTGTATGGTCAATCTCCTGGGTCGATTCACACTCAAGCGCCTCCAGCACAAACGGCGAAACTTTCCACTTCTTCTTTCCTTCATACGCGTCGCTATAACTCAGGAAAAGCCGCTGTTTGGCCCTGGTACAAGCCACATAAAAGAGTCGTCTTTCTTCATTGATGTGCAAATCATCGCCCGGCAACTCCTCCATAATCAGCTCTTCTGGAATCGGCAGGGGATCTTTCCGGTTAATCCCCGGAAACCGATGGTTCACCAGCGTTGGCACAAAAACATACCCAAACTCCAACCCCTTGGATCCATGCACACTCAAAATAGAAACAGCGTCTCTTTCAATCTCTGTTGTGGACGGAATCGCCCCCAGCGCTTCCTGCAGCGAATCCAGATATTCCAGAAATGCCAAAGCAGGACGTTCCTGCTGCCCATCAGCCTCAAACTCCTTCACCATCTCCAAAAATTCGGCAATATGTTGAATTTTCTCAGCATTTTCATCAGTCTCTTCTGCCATCAGTCTCCGCACGTACCCGGACAGATCCAAAAACTGGCCAAGTGTGCGGTAAACATCGTGATTTCTGCTAAATTCCAATACCTCCTGACTCAACTTTAAAACCTCTTCAAAAGGAGACTCTTCCTCTAAACCAGGCAAAGTCTGTTCGTTCTTCTTGATCGATTTCTGAAGATAGTAAAAAAGAGGACTAAATCCGGCCTTTTTAGCTCCATCAACGGCTTCCAGAATCGTCCCCATATCAATGCCAAACATGGGAAAACTCATCATTCGAAAGTAAGCAACGTCATCTTGTGGCTTGGCCAGAAATCGCAGAACCGCAACCAGATCTTTAATCTCTTCAAACCGCAAAAGTCCTTGAGTATCCCGCACGGTGAAAGGAATTTCCGCATCCTTCATGGCTTCAATAAACGGCGCGGCATGCTGGTTGGCCCGCACCAGAATAGCAACATCTTTGTACGATGCCCCGTCTGCCGCGGCTTTATGAATCCCCTCAATCACATGTTTCACCTCTTCTGAATAATGTAAAAAATGATGAACTTCTACCGGTTCGCCGGCATTTTCATACCCTTTGGCAATTAGCTTTTTATCAATCTGCGCTTCATGTTCCAGGCGAAAAGGATTGTTTTTTTGAACAACACCATAAGCAGTATCCAGAATTGTTTGTGTGGACCGATAATTCTCGGTCAAAACCACTTTTTTGGCGTCTGGAAAACGCTCCTCAAACTGCCGGATATTACTGAGTGACGCCCCTCGCCACTTATAAATAGCCTGATCATCATCCCCAACCACCACCAGATTCTGATGCTCATTCGCCAGCATCATCACCAGTTTATTCTGGGCCAGATTCGTGTCCTGAAACTCATCCACCATAATGTATCGAAACCGCTGCTGCATTTCCTTCAGTACAGACGAACGCTTTTCAAAAAGCCGCAGCGCGTAAAACTGCAAATCTCCAAAATCCAGACAGTTCTGCTCTGCCATTAACCGTTGATACGTCGCGTACGCCTTGGCCACTTCCAACATTTTCTGTCCCTCCTCTTTTTCCACATCGTCAGCAGCATCCGCAATCACTTTTTCCGCATGTTTCACATATTTTTCAGGCAAAATATCTTCATCCTTCAGGCGGCTGAAATGTCCCAGCAGTGTGTGTAAAAATTTATAAGGATTCCCAAGCGGCCGGTAAAAATCCAGTTCAAACGCAAACAGATTCTGTTTCAGCATCAACCACTGTTGCGCCGGAGTCAGCAAACTATAGCCAGGATCAATCCCGATCTCCATGCCACGCTCACGCAAAATAGCATCACAAAATCCATGAAACGTCTTAATAGTCACCTCTTCATAAGAAAGCGGCATCATTTCATCAACCCGGGCCTGCATCTCTTCTGTAGCTTTTTCCGTAAAAGTCAGCGCCAAAATCTGGGAAGACGGAACCTTCACGTCCAGCATTAAATGCAAAATTCTGGATGTGATAACACGGGTTTTTCCCGTTCCGGCACCGGCAATAATCAAAAGTGGTCCGTCGGTGTGCTCTGCAGCCTCCCTTTGCCCCCGATTCAAATTTTCCGTCACAGTCATGCTCATGTTTTTACTCTACAAGGTTTGGAAAACTCTGCCAATACATCTTCAAAAAAGCGCCATTTTATGCTAAAATATGAAGATTAATTAAACTCAAATGTCATTCAAAAAAATCATAGCAAATTTTTCAGCCGGGCTGTTCACTCCAGCGCGTCTGGTTTTTGACGCAGAAAAGCCAAAAACTGACGTAGAAAGCGCAGAAAAACCAAAAGAGGCAGGAATCCCCATCAACACAGAAGCCAGAGACTCAGCAGCTTCAAAAGAAAAGGAAAGCTACGCGGACTGGGAGAAAAAGATTAAAGAAAAGTACGGTGGATCAATTTACAAATTCAAAGATCTGGATAAAGACCTTGAAGGAACCAAAAGTGAGGTCTACATCGACGCGCCGGACATGGAGGACGAAAAATACAAAGGAAAGAAGCCTGAAGTAGTAATGTATTTTCACGGAAACGGAGGGCAAAACTACGGGGAAGGCGAAAATAAAAAAATTCTGGAAGAGGTCGCGCGAAGACGCGCCGCCGGTGAACCGATCACCCTGATTATGGCCCAGGACAAAGCTGGACACTGGAAAGATTTCGACAATCCAAAATCGTTTAACGCCATCATTGACCACGCTGAAGAACTGACTGGAAAGAAGTTTGGATCCATAAATCTTGCTTCTTTTAGCGGTGGATATGGAGGAATCGGAAAACTGTTACACGGCCTTGAAACCTCCAACGATCCGCGCAGCAAAGAGCTCTACAAAGGGATCAAAAACATCGGATTCATGGACTCTCTCTATGCAACCGAAAAATATGTGGAATCAGTAGCAAACTGGGCAGCCTCTGATGAAAGCAATAATCTTTCACTCTACTGGACCGATGCAGCCAAAAAAGGAAAAGAGATGCTGGAAGCAAAGCTGGAGAAAAAATTCAGCGCGCTGGATCGGAAAATGAAAAACATCGACATCCAGCAGGAACGGTACGGTGGTGGCCACGGCGTTGATCGCAAATTTTTTAGTGAATTCCTGGATCGCGCACCGGAAATGTTGGATGAAGGTGGAGATTAT
This sequence comes from Candidatus Peregrinibacteria bacterium, assembly GCA_020429235.1. Classification (GTDB taxonomy): domain Bacteria; phylum Patescibacteriota; class Gracilibacteria; order UBA1369; family UBA1369; genus JAGQLQ01. The sequence goes on from JAGQLQ010000015.1 coordinate 7,113, forward strand.
GGACTCAAATTCCGCGAACGAACACCGGAAGCCATGAGTAAGGAACAGCTTATCTCCGCGCTGGAAGAGTGTGAAACTCCAGAACAACGCGACGAACTCATCCTCAAGCAGGTGCTTGCCGGAAACATCCCTGAAGGTTTTAAGAAACCAACTATTTGGGAGACAGAGGTCACCAACAAAGAAGGAAAAAAGGTAAAAGTAAAAGTTCCGCTCTACGGTATGTTAAAACTTGGACCGCCAGGCGACGAAATTATTATCAACGCCAGCGGGCAGGGAGCTCAAGCCATTGCCAAAGCATTGGGAGCACACCTCCCACCTGGCGATTTTTACAACATGCTTTACAAAGATCCAAGCATCCAAAGAGCGCCATTTTGGTATGGAGGAGACCTGGAAAATGTTGCCGCAAAATACGCCAAAAGTCATCTCCCATATCATACAGGTGACGGAAAAGTCAGCGGATCTGCTTTACGATCCATGGCATACACAGCCGCCGCAAGCGAACGCTACTACGAATGGTGCAAACTGAACGGTATTGACCCAAACAGTTTCACCCTTGGCCACGGAAAAACAGTCTTCATGCCCGTAAAAGAAGGGCAACATGGACTCACATTCGGAGGCGGTCTTCACGACGCGCCTATTCAGACAGCAGATGGCGGACGTAACTGGAAAGTAAGTAATCAACCAGTTCAGGTAAGCGGAAACGGCGACGTTAACTACACAGCCCACGAACAAAACTGGTGGAGTATGGCCGTTACAAATGAATTCATGGGTGATCCAGTCATCGAAATCGATGGAAAAGAACAGAGAATTCCACTACAAGACCTCCTCCACAAAGAGGAGTACGCATTCCTCCGACCAATGTTCTTTGGGAATAAAAAGTATGAAAAAATTCCAGAATACAACATTCCCGCCCGACTGAGCAGCGTCCTGCAAGGCGCAGGAACAGACGTTGAACGGAGCTATAGCGGCGTAGAAGTCGTACGGAATAAATCCAACATCGAAATAACACCAACATCCGGGGGGATCCCTATCTCTGCCGGTGAAGGGGGAAGCCATTACGGCAGCGGATTTAGTGGTGGTGGTTCATTTGGTGGAGGAGGGGAGTACATGCCGGCAAGTTTCTCATCCGGTCCGGATCAACCTCTCGAAAGCCGCGAAGTCCCACGAAAAGGAAAAGTTTTTGCCATTGGAGATTCTCTCTCTCACGGATTTGTTCCAGGATTGAAAGATCTGGATGTCACACACATTCATCCACAATCACGACTCAACGAAAAATACCCGTCAAGCGGGCAACATACAGGAACCATGATCGAAACACTCCGCTACATGCTCAATAATTATGACTGTGAAGGAGCTACACTCCTGATTGTTGGAGGAAGTAACGATCTGTTTCTTCGTGACGAAAAAGATCCACTTTCAATTAAGAAAATTACCGACAACCTGACCAAAATCTACAAAATGGCACGAGCAGCCGGTATGAAGGTGGTAACATCCACACTTCCACCGGTAGCATATTCACCACAATATTCTGGAAGACATGGAGCCCGCTATGCCAAGGAGCACAAAAACCTGGATAGTGCTGAACAGTACAACGAAGAGCTCGTCCAGAAATGGCAGGCTCTTAATAAGTGGATTGTCGACCACGAAGGCTCTCCAGAGGGGCCGGACAAAGTCGTGCAGGTTCATAAGGAGTTTGAAGATCCAACCACTCCCGGAAAACTTCGCCCGGACCTTTATGGTAAAGGTGACGGTGTTCATCTGGTGAACTACAGTGAAATGTCTCAAAAATTGCAGGAGGGACTCAAAGAGGTTCTCCCAACCGAACAGGAAATTAAAGACGACGGCTATGAAAAGCTGAATTCCGACCAAATGGCTCAAAACACCAAATGGCGCCAGGGATTTACGGGAAAACCGGCCAATCACAGACTGGTTGGAGAGAAAGCCATGCAGATTCTTGGCGACTCAAGCGTGAAACTTGGTGATAAAGTGGAGTTTGAGATGGATGGGAAAAAATATGTGGCACTCAAAGAGTGGCACCCTGGAAACGGACCACACAAAAACGTTCATAAAGGTGTAAGCGTTGTAGAAAAGCCAGACCAGGACAATGCCTGATCCGGCTTTCTTAAATCTTCAAAACTTTAGGCTTACTCTTCTGCAGTCTCTTCTTCGGCTTCTTCAGAAGCTTCTGCTTCAGCAACGTCGTCTTCATCTTTCTTTTTTACAGATTTTTTCTTCTCTGTAAGAGCCTTGATAGAAAGACCAACACGATGCTCTTCCGGTTCGACAGCAATAACCTTTGCTTTCACAACATCTCCAATCTTCAAAACTTCTGCCGGATCAGAAATAGCATCTTCAGAGATTTCTGACACATGAATAAGACCATTAATCTCATCGTTCAACTTCACGAATGCTCCAAACGGTGTCATTCGGTTTACTTCACCTTCAACAAGAGATCCAATCTTATACTTCTTGGTCGCTTCAAGCCATGGATCAGGGATAAGTCGCTTCATAGAGAGTGAAATCTTGTCTCCATCAATGCCAATAACCTGTACCTCCACTTGATCCCCAAGTTTTCCGTAGTCAGAAGGATTCTTAACGTGCCCCCATGCAATTTCAGAAATGTGCACAAGACCTTCAAGCCCTTCAAAAGCCACGAAAATACCAAACTTCACAATACCGCTAATCTTACCTTTCACTACAGAACCAACAACAAGGTCCTTAAGAGCCTTTCGTCGTTCTTCTTCCATTGCGGCACGCTCAGAAAGAATCAATTTTCCATTATCTTTATCAATGTTGATAATCTTTACACCAAACTCAAGACCAACAAGCTTTTGGAGCCGGGCAAGAATTTGATTCGCGTCAGCATCGTTAACACGTGGATAGTGCATTGGTGCCAACTGTGAAACAGGAATAAATCCCTTAATACCATTAGTTTCAAGAAGAAGTCCTCCCTTATTGGCTTCATTTGCCTTCACTTTCACCACTTCACCAGTTTCGTAAGCATCCAAAAATTTCTTCCAGGTCTTTTCCTGAGTCGCTTTTCTAAGAGAAAGGACAATGTAACCATCCTCATTCTCCTCTTCAATAACGTACGCGGCGATCTCATCACCAGGTTGAGCGTTCTTGAGAGTATCTTCAGAGTCTTTCGCCTCCCGTCCGCTAATAATACCGGTGGTTACACCTTCAATATCCACCAAAATTTTATTTGGTAGAACAGTAATAACCTTTCCTTCAATCAATTGCCCGGGTTTCGGCAACTGAATTTCAGCCATTTTCTCAACAATGGCATCCATTGGGTGTGCTGCTGTAGCCATAAGTAAACTGCCGCGGCAAAGTTTTTAATTATTATATCTTCCTGGAGGAGCCAACCTTGCCGGGTCTTAAAAAAGCCCCTACCACGAAGCCAAAATATACTATTCAAAAGTGGGAAATATGTCAACACTAACAACAAAAAAGCCCCAAGAGTGGAATTCACTATCGGGGCTTTTGAACTCTTCCAATAACTATTTCTTTGCGGCTGCTTCAGTTTTTGCTTTAGGGGCAGACTTTGCTTTTTGCCCTTTCTGAAGCTTCACGCCATCCTTACTCTTCACAATCTTCACAAGATCACCATCCTTAAAGTCTCCATCAAGATAGCGTTGAGTCAGCTCATCTTCTACCAGTTCCTGCACCTTTCTGCGCACAGGCCGCGCTCCAAAGTGAGGATCATAGCTGAGTTTTGCCAGCTGCTCCAATCCACCATTGGTAAGCTCAATAGAAATATCCTTCTTCTTAAGCCGATCTTCAAGATATCCAACATGCATCTTCACAATCTTCTTAATGTGATCGTGTGTCAGCGGTCGGAACATCACAATTTTATCAATACGGTTCAGGAATTCAGGGCGGAAGTGTTGCTTCAGATCTTCCATAACCCCTTCCTTAATGTGATCAAAATTCTTTTCAGCCTGATCCAGTTCCTTATCATTCACCTGGAATCCAATTGGCGCAGCGCCATCAGTAAGCCGTTTTGCTCCAATGTTGGATGTCATGACGATAATAGTGTTCTTAAAGTCCACTTTTCGGCCCTTGCTATCAGTAAGCTCTCCATCTTCAAGAATCTGGAGGAGGAGATTAAAGACATCTGGATGAGCTTTTTCAATCTCATCAAACAAAATCACAGAGTAAGGTTTTCGACGAACCGCTTCAGTAAGCTGTCCACCATCTTCATATCCAACATAACCGGCAGTCGCACCCACCAGTCGGGAGGTATTGTGCCGTTCCATGAACTCACTCA
>JAGQLQ010000016.1 GCA_020429235.1 Candidatus Peregrinibacteria bacterium
GGCACCATCGTTCCGATCAAAAAAATTGTACAAAAAGCGAAGGAGGTTGGAGCGGCAACTTTGGTGGATGGAGCGCAAGGTGTTCCACACATGGGCGTGGATGTGCAGGATGTGGATTGTGATTTCTTGGCTCTTTCATCGCATAAAATGTGTGGACCAACCGGTGTTGGAGTTTTGTACGGAAAGAAAGATCTGCTTGAAGCGATGCCGCCGTATCAGTTTGGTGGCGATATGGTAAAGGAAGTGTTCGATGATCACACCACCTGGAATGACTTGCCCCATAAGTTTGAAGCGGGAACGCCAGATATTGCCAACGTGATTGGTTTTGGCGCAGCGATCGACTATCTTGCTCAATTCCCTTTTGAGGAGATTTTGAAACATGACCAGGATTTGGTGCAGTATGCGCGGCAGCAGTTGGCATCGATCCCAAAACTGCAACTGTATGGTCCGCAAGATGTTTCGCTTGCTGGCGGGATTATTTCTTTCAACATTCCGGGAGTCCATCCTCATGATGTTGGTTCGATCATGAATAATGAAGGAGTGGCGATTCGGACGGGGCATCATTGTGCGCAGCCGCTTTTGAATCGGCTTGGATGTAATGCGACGGCGCGAATGAGTTTTTATATTTACAACAATCGAAGCGATGTTGACCGGGCAGTTGAAGCGATTAAAAAGGTGTATGAAATTTTTAAAGTGGAAGTCTAATGGATATGTACGCTGAAAATATTTTGTTTCACTATAAGAATCCCCTGCACTATGGGGAGCTTGAGCGTGCGTCGATTACGGTGGCTGATTCTAATCCTCTTTGTGGGGATAAACTGGAGATTGGTTTGCAGATAGAGGATGGAAAGATTGTGGATGCCATGTTTTCCGGTGAAGGATGTGCGATCAGTCAGGCCAGTGCGTCAATGCTGCTGGATGAAGTGATTGGAAAAAGTCTGGATGAGGTGAAGGGTCTGGAAAAACAGTTTGTTTATGATATGCTGGGTGTCCCCCTAACTACGAATAGAGTGAAATGTGCATTGCTGAGTTTTGTTATCGTTCAGCAGGCTGTCGACACTTTTGAATTATAAATTTGATCATGACTAAAAAATCTGCACAAAAAGGTGATGTGAAAAGTGCTGAACCGGTAACACCGACAGTGAAGTGTGAGCCGAACTATAGCTTTGGCGAGGATCATCCTTACTATGAATTAATGAACCAGGTGATCGACCCGGAAGTTGGCGTTGGAATTGCGGATATGGGCTTGATTTACAATCTTGAAGTTGAGAAAGGTGTGGCTAAAGTGACCATGACATTGACCTCAATGGGTTGCCCGATGGGGCCCGAGCTCACCACGGACATTGATGGAATTCTTCGACTGGAAGATGATATCAAGGATGTTGAGATTGAAGTGGTGTGGGATCCGCCGTGGAGTCCGGACAAAATGAAGCCGGAAATTCGAGACATGCTTTTTGGAATCTGATGTGGCATAATGCGCGGGCATATTTTTTAAAGATTTATCATGATTGAAGATAAGATTGCTTTGGCGCTCAAGCAGATCGCGAAATTGAAGATGGAACTTCGTGACTTAAAAAAGGATGTGAAGTATGAAGAGAAGCTGGATACGCCGGAATATCTGGAGTTGAAGGGCGGGCTTCAGAATTTGAAAAAGCAGGTGAAGGCCATGGAGGAAGAGTGGATGAATGAACTGAAGCAAGAGGAAGGCTATAACAAGCTTCGGGAAATGGTATCGAACAAAGAAGAAGAGATTGCACGGGCAAATCAGGCGCTCTTCAAACATATCTCTGAACTTCCGCAAAAACCGTTCCAGATGAAAGTCGACAATGAGGCAGGACCAATGCAAGTGGATATTATGCCGGAGATGCGGCTGTATCTGAACGGGAAAGAAGAGAAGCGACGCGCAGCGGCATAGATATTTTTCATCATTCATGGTATAATACTGTTATAGTATTTGTTCTCTTGAGAGATGAAAGACAGAGTTTTGGCCGTTATTGGATTGATTATCATTGTAGGGATTGTGCTCTTGGCCTATTTCCTTGGAAATAATGACCAGTTTCAGGGGTATCTTCATGTTAAATATCAGGCTGATCAAGGTATTGAAACCCCCTCAGAGTAATGCGACTTGTAACTTTTTTGGCTCGCCGGTATGTGGCGGGTGACAATTGGAAAGATGCTGCAAAGGCTATTGCAAAAATGAATGCCCACGGGCTTTATGCTACCTGCGATATGCTTGGGGAGAATGTGATGAAAAAGCATAAGGCGGTGCAGGCATCCAAGCGATATGTTCACCTTCTGGAACAGATCGATTATCGGCAACTCCAGGCAAATATTTCGGTAAAGCTGACGCAGTTGGGGCTGGATATTAGCATGGATTTTTGTAAGGAGAATCTGGAGAAAATTCTGAAAAAAGCCAGGAGTTTGGGCAATTTTGTGTGGATCGATATGGAGAATTCGGCGTATACCGATCGAACTATAGAAGTGTATAAATCTTTTATTCATAAATATGGGCCACAAGTAGGAATCTGTATTCAGTCTTATTTGAGGAGAAGTGAGGACGACATAAAAAATCTGCTTTCTCCCAGGTTTTGTGTGCGGCTTGTTAAGGGCGCGTATAAAGAACGGAAAGAGTTGGCGTTTGCGAAAAAATCGGACACTGATGAAAATTTTAAACATTTAATTGATGTGGTTTTGCAGAGTGAAGCCAAGCTTTTGATGGTGGCCACCCACGATGAAAAGATTTTGAATTATGCAAAAAAGCGAGTGAAAGAGTTAAAAGCGAATCGGAAGCGATTGGAGTTTGGTCTTCTGTATGGGGTGAAAAGAGAGGTTCAGCGACAACTGACCAAGCATGGTTTTCGGGTACGGGTTTATACGCCGTTTGGCCGAAAGTGGATCCCCTATTTTTTCCGGCGTCTTCGTGAGCGACGTGAAAATTTCTGGTTTGGTTTCAAGTCACTCTTTCAGCGGTAGGGATCAATGTCCTATCGAAAAATAAGGAGGTGGGGTATGATATTTTTAATAACTAATTTTGAATTATGAATGAATCGTTACATCCAGCACAAAGAGTTGGAATTTTTATAGATACACAAAATTTGTACCATTCAGCGCGATCGCTTTTTAATTCCCATGTGAATTATAGAGCACTTGTCGATAATGCGGTTTCTGGCCGACATCTGGTACGGGCGTTTGCCTATGTTATCCGGAGTGAAGGTCAGGATGAGAGTAAATTTATTGAAGCGCTTTCTGATCTTGGTATCGAAATCCGGGCCAAAGATTTACAGGTTTTTTATTCCGGTGAAAAGAAAGCGGACTGGGATGTGGGAATCGCTATTGATATTGTCCGTATGAGCGAAAAGCTGGACGCTATTGTTTTGGTGAGTGGGGATGGTGATTTTACCGAGGTACTGAAGTATGTGAGATCGCGTGGTCTAAGGTCTGAAGTTATGGCATTTAAGAAAACGACATCGAGTACTCTTTTAACTGAAGTTGATAGCTACATTGATTTGGGGGCGGAGCCGGGGAAATTTTTGATCCCGACCAGTCGGGCTTCTAAAGTGAAGAAGCGCGTGGTAAAATCTCCGGGCAAAAAAAAGTAGCATTTTAATTTACCCATTATGACGAATTTACAGGTTGGGAAACCAGCACCCCAGTTTGCGCTTGAGGCATTAGTTGATGGAGAGTTCAAACATATTTCTTCTGACGATTACAAAGATAAATGGATTGTTTTGTTCTTTTATCCTATGGATTTTACCTTTGTATGTCCGACTGAAGTGGTTGAGTTTAGTGATCGAGCTAAAGACTTTGAAGAACTGAATGCTCAAATTGTTGGGTGTAGTATTGATAGTGTTTATTCCCATAAAGCCTGGATGAAAGAGTTGGGTCAATTGAACTATCCGCTTATGAGTGATATGACACGTTCACTCTCGAACGAGTTTGGTATTTTGGTGGAAGAAAAGGGTATTGCCTTAAGGGGTCTTTATATTATCGATCCGAAGGGAATTCTTCGTTATCAGGTTGTCCATGATCTTTCAGTTGGTCGAAGCGCGGATGAATGTTTGCGCGTGCTTCGGGCTCTTCAAAGTGGTAAACTTTGTAAAGCCAACTGGAAGAAGGGAGATGATTTTATTGAAGAAAAATAGTTTTTAATTTTTAAAATTATGGCTGACGATCAACAGAATGAGATTTATGATTTCCTGGTTATTGGGGCTGGATGCAGCGGCGCGAGTGCGGCAATGTATGCGTCGCGGCTGAATTTGAGCTGTGTGATGATTGGAGAACTTCCTGGTGGATTGATTACTACAACACATCTTGTGGAGAACTGGCCTGGAGAAAAGAGCATTTCCGGACCGGATTTGGCGATGAAGCTGGTAGATCATGCGACAAGTTTTGGTGTTCCTCTCAAGAGTGAGAAGGTGATGGATGTGCGGCGTGCGGTTGAATCCCCTGCTGAAGGAACTGTGAGTGGATATGTTGTGAAGACTGGATCGAATGAGTATAAAGCCAAGACTGTTTTGTTTGCTACTGGATCGCACCACCGGAAGCTTGGTGCTCCTGGGGAAGAAAAGCTTGAGAACAAGGGAGTTTCTTATTGCGCGCTTTGTGATGGGGCGTTCTTTAAAGGGAAAGTGATGAGTGTGGTTGGTGGTGGGGACTCCGCAGCAAAGGAGGCGCTTTTGTTGAGCGAGCATGCCAGCAAAGTGCATGTCTTTGTCCGGGGTGATGAGCTGAAAGCTGAACCGGTTAATTCTGACCGGGTGAAGGCAAAGGTGGAGGAGGGAAAAATCGAAGTCCACTACAATACAGAAGTCGCAGAGATTATGGGTGAAAATTCTGTTGAAAAAGTGAAGCTAAAATCTGGAGAAGAGATGGAAATGGGAGCGATTTTTATTGCGATCGGACAGATTCCTTTGTCTGATCTGGCTGCCAACCTTGGTGTTGAGTTGAATGATCGGAAAGAGATTAAGATTAATCGAAAATCGGAAACAAATGTCCCGGGACTCTACAGTGCTGGAGATGTGACGGACACGCAATTCAAGCAGGCAATTACCGGTTCAGCAGAGGCCGTGACCGCCAGTTTCTGGGCGTTTGATTATGTTGGGCGGAATAAGGTGGTGTTTGAATAGCGATTTTGCTATGTTCTGATGTATAGAATCATCTCTTATCTTCCAATCGTATGAATTTACGTATCTTGTTGGCTTTCCCACTTGGACTAAGTCTGTTTTTTTGTTCTACCTCAATAGGTTTTGCTTTTTCAGATGTCGGTAGCAATCATCCAAACTTTAATGCTATTGAATATTTAGAACAGCAAGGGGCTGTTGAAGGTTATGAAGATTATACGTTTCGGCCAGATAACTCTGTGAATCGGGCCGAATTTCTGAAAATTCTTTTTGAGTCCACTGACATGCCTCTTGAAACTAAGACGAACTGTTTTCCGGATGTTCAGGATCAATGGTTTTCTTCTTATGTTTGCTCCGCGAAAGATCAGAATATTCTTGCCGGATATCCAGATCGGCTTTTTCATCCCGAACGATCGATATCTTTTGTTGAGGCTTCCAAGCTCCTCATGAATGTGTATTTTTCTGATTTATACTCTCAAGAAATACTTCGCCCAAAAGCTTTTCAGGTATGGTATGAGACTTATGTTCATTGGATGAATACTTATAAGATTACACCTTCATCAATTCTTAATCTGGATCAGCTTGTTACTCGTGCTGACTTAGCCGAAATGGTGTGGCGTATGGATAAAGAGTCTGTGAATCAGCCAGCACGATCTTTTGTTTTATCGGAGCAGGATGGATCAGTGGTGGAATCCCGACTCTGGACTGGTGATGGTTACTCTCTGAGCCAGGATACCGTGTATTTTGAACAGTTGACCTCCCCATTAATGACTCAACATCCCTGGAGTGATGGTTACCCTAATATGATGCTCGCCCTCATTGAGGATGAGTCTACTTCTCTTGACCCCGGTTCATTCGTGAATCTTGGGGATGGGTACGCTCGTGACGCGTCTGGCATCTATTTTTATGGTGGATCTGGAATCAATGGTGCTATTGATGAAGCAGACTTGGAAAGTTTTGAAGTTTTAGAGCATCGATTTGCCCGTGATAAGAATCGTATCTATTACTATGGTTTTGCTTTTAATGATGTTGATATAAGTAGCTTTGAAGTGGTGAGCTCTGTATATTCAAAGGATGATTCTTCAGTTTATTATAATAGTCCTTATTATTATTCTTTCGCTTCTCTTCAGCCATTACCGAATGCCAATCCTGCTGATTTTCAAATTTTCCCGGGACATGAAGACTTCGGAAAAGATGGAAATTCTGTTTTCTTTGAGGATAAAGTCCTTACTGATTTTGACGCGGATTCGTTTAAAATTCTTCAGGATCTTTTTCTTAATGATGTTTTCGTAAAGGATAGTGAAGGCGTTTATTTCCTTTCACCCTACTCTCCTCAACATTCTGAAAAAGTTGAGGATCTTGATTCTGCTACAACTATTTCTTTGGGTGGTAGTTATCTTACTGATACAAACTCTCTTGCTTATTATTCATCTAATCCCGAATCCAAGGGTTTTCATTCTCTGGAAGGGGATGCTGAGACTTTTCAGGTACTTGGAACACCTTCAGAAACTGATGATTTACGTCAATACGCGAAGGATAAAGATAGTGTGTACTATGCGGGGAAACTCATTCCTGGTGCGGACAGCGGGTCTTTTGAAGTTTTAGACAATCCTTACGCTCAGGATAAAAATGCTGTGTACTTTATGGGTGTTCCTCTTCCAGAGAGTGATCCTTCCACGTTTACCATTATGTCTTCAGGATACTCGAAAGATTCACGCCATGCGTATAGGAATGGTGAAATTCTTGATGGTGCGGACAGCGGGTCTTTTGAAGTTTTAGATCATTCCTTTACGAAGGATAATAGTCATGTTTACTATGATGGTGAATCTATTGATGCTGACGCTCCATCTTTTCAGGCTTTTGGTTCTTTTGATAGTGCTTTTGGGAAAGATGCCTACCGTGCTTATTTTGTAGATTTTTCTGACTCTGTAGTTCGCTCTTTTGAGCCTGCTGATCTTGAGAGTTTTGTGGGACTTGGCAATGGTTTCGCAAAAGATAATGTTCAGGCTTATTTTGAGGATTCTTCTCTTGCGGGATCTGATGCTGCCAGCTTTGACATATTGGTTACAGTTGAGCCCTACGCAATTGATAAGAACAGTGCCTATTTTTCATCAAAGCGTATTGAAGGAAGTGATCCTGACACTTTTGTGGTGAACCTTTATGATGAAAAAGTTGCCAGTGATCAATATGGAAAGTATATCTGGGGTGACCCGCTGAATAATGATCTTTAGAAGAGACTAAAAAAGAGTCATCTGATTGTCCGGTTTTTGCTGCCGTTGTTTTGGTAATTCCTGCTCACTGACATGCTTTTTGATTTCGGCGAGGAAGGGAGAAGGTTTTGTTTCTGTCTTGTTCCGTGTTTTTGCGTAGGAGAGGTATAGTTTTTCCTGGGCGCGGGTAATGCCGACATAGAAAAGACGTCGCTCCTCTTCCTCATTTTGAGTTTCCCCTTCTCTGCTGAATGGCAGAAGACCGTCTTCCAATCCGGCAATAAAGACGACAGGGAATTCAAGACCTTTGGCAGCATGGAGCGTCATGAGTGAAACAGCTTTTGCCTTTGGGTTGTAGTGATCGTAATCCTGCAAGAGAGAGTAGTGATCCAGGAGCTCTGAAAGGCCATCTTCCCCGGCCTGATCATCGAACATGGCTGCTTCTGCCTGAAGTTTTTTCAGGTTCTGAATTTTTTGATGTGCCCGTGGTGATCCATCATCATGGAACTCTTCCAGCTTTGTATATTGGATAATTTTTTTGATCAATGTTGAAGGATTGATTGACGAGAGGTCGCGATGGTCACGCACATAACTATTGAGGAGGATTTTTTGCGTTTCCGGAATGTCGGTTGATGCAGTGGGGCTGTGAAGGTACTGTAAATATTGCAGCAGTTCCTGAACTTCCGGCTTTAAATACCAAGGAATTGTAGAAATACACTGAAATGGAATCCCCTCTTTTTTGAGGCTTTCTGTTATAACCCGCGCCTGCGATTTTGTTCGATAGAGAATGGCGATATCAGAAAAGTGGTACTCCTTTTGCGCTGTAACAAGATTATGAGACTGGATCATATCGGTGCCGCCAACAAGCTGGCTGATCTCCCTGGTAATGAAGCCGCCCTCCTGCCACTCAGTCTGAAATGGATGAAGGGTTATGGTCGAACTCTCTTGTTTTGTTGCAATGATCTCTTTTTCAATTCTTTTATCGTTGTTTTTAATGAGGGCATTTGCGGCTGCGATAATCTGTGGTGTTGAGCGATAGTTTTGTTCCAGATTTGTACGGACTGCGGATGGAAAATCTTTTTCAAACCGAAGAAAGTGCTCCAGATTGGATCCGCGGAAGGCGTAGATAGACTGGTCTGGATCACCAATGGCATAGATGTGAGTTTCTGGTCCGGCCAGTGTGCGGATCATACGATACTGGACTTCGTTAATGTCCTGATACTCATCAATAAACAGATGTTTTGGGTGTGCTCCGCTCTCTTTTAAATGTTCTAATCCTTTGAGAAGGAGATCGTCAAAGTCGATAAGGTTTTCTGATTCTAATCGTTCAGCGTACTGATTGTATAAATTTTGTACTCTATCTTGATCTATAAATGTGTTCACTTCTTCAAAAGGAAGGATTTGATTTTTTGCTAAAGTCAGCAAACGCTTGAACTCTTTCTTTTCCTTTTGTTTTAGTTTAGGTGTGAGCTCGGAGAGAATAGCATCCTGTTGCTTTGGCTGAAGAAGATTAAAGTCTGCTCCTGCCGCCTTCAAAATTTTATGCGCGAGTGCGTGAAAGGTTCCGATAAATGGATTTTTGTCGGTTTGTGACTGGATCCGATCCTTCATTTCTTCGGCTGCTTTGGTGGTGAACGTGATGGCAACGATCTCCTGCGGCAATGATCCGCTTTGAAGAAGGCTCAGAATTTTTTGCGTGAGTGTATGGGTCTTCCCGGTCCCGGGACCGGCAACAATCAGCTGGTGTGAACCAGACTGTGTAAGAACACGTTCCTGCTGTGGGTTGAGTTGCATGGACGTATCTTAGAATAGTGCCGTCTGTTTGTCATCAACTTCTAATTCTTCGGGAGAAAAGACCTGAACAATACCATATTCACCATCGTAGCCAGGTTTGATGTAAATGTCCCCACGACGAACTTTGTCGATAGCGAGGGCGATTTGTGGTCCGCCAACTTTTTCGATTTCAGCGAGTGGGGCATCTAGAAGGATATGAAACTCGTTGCCAAGGGCAGCGATGATTTTCCAATACTGCGTCATGACGGTTTTGGAGTTGGGCCCGACCTGATGAATGTTGGAAAGAATTTCGTTGAGAGGGACAAGGTATCGGTATGGGATGCGGTTTGCTCGTGCTTCCGGGTCTTTGCGGTCGGCGAGCGACATGACGCGGTTTAGTACACCAACAGTCACCTTTCGTTCACATTTTGGGCAGATGCCGTTCGCCTCTTTGGTCTCTTCCGGTGTCATGCTGACTTTACAATTGCGATGCCCGTCGCAGTGGTACTTCCCTTCTTCAGGATAGAATTCGATAGTTTCCAGGAATTTGTCCGGATTGCCGGACTTGATCGTTTCTTTGATGTCGAAATAGTTGAGCTCGCAGTTTAAGCGGTTGGCTTCACGACCCAGTTTCATTGGAGAATGAGCATCAGAATTGGAGACAAGGGTGAAGCGGTCGATGTCTGACCAGAGGTAGTTCATGGCTGGGTCGGATGAGAGGCCGGTTTCCAGAGCCGTGATGTGTTCGGTCATTTCTTCAAAACATTCTTCGATACTGTCGAAGCCGGAGTTGGATCCGAACAGTGCGAAGTGTGGGGTCCAGACGTGGGCAGGGATGAACATACAGTCTGGTGAGGCATCCATCACAATCTTTAAAAGCTCTTTGGCGTCGATGCCAAGTATCGGGCGCCCGTCGTGTTTGATGTTCCCAATTTTGTCGAGGGTGTGGTTGATTTTCGCGGCAGCCTGAAAGGTTGGAGAGCAGATGATACTGTGAATTTTTCTCACTCGGCCATTCTTGGAATAGATACTGCTAATCTCTACACTTAAAAGGTAGCGCATTTCGCCATGACAACTTTGTGGAACTTCCGGCTGCACCTCTTGAATAATTTTATTGTTCAATTTAAAGAGGCCCGGTTCGGCGGGTTCCAGATTGTCCTGGAGTTCGGTAAACCAGGATGGATGAGTGAAATCTCCGGTTCCCATGACTTTTATGCCCTTAATCTGTCCCCACTTGTGGAGCCCAGGCGCAGTGAGCTGTGGGCTGGTGGCCCGTGAATAGTGGGAATGGATGTGGAAGTCGGCGATAAAAGACATAGTGGCACTATAAAAAACTCCTCGCCGTAACTGTAGCACAGCCGACGAGGAGAGCCTATGGCCACTTGCCTGTCATATTGACAGCAGTTGGCACATGGAGGGATCAGTTCTGCGTTCCGTCGATGCCAAGCCGGCGATTGCAGGCCCATCCCTTGGTGCAGCGATAACGCTGCTCACGAGGGATCCATTGGACATCCTCTGTGTCACCACACAAAGCGCACTCCGGCTTTTCGGCTTTCTTTTCTTTCATAATGCCTCCACTGCTCTTTTACACTATTTTTAATCTTTGTCAATTTTGGGATGTGAGCACACTTTTATAGATTTTCTAAAGATTCAACAGAGTTTCCACAAAAATTTTTGTGAATTCAGCCCGGGTAATTGATTGATTTGGTTTTAGTTCACTACCAGATTCACATTCTGAATCTTCAAGTAAATATCCCTCGACTATACCCATCTTCGATCCGATGAGCGATATATTATAGTACCATTCGTTCTTCTGGACATCGCAAAATGGGTTTTTATAGTTTTCCACATCTGTTCCATCGAGATTTTTTACAAAAATCAACATCTTTAGTGATTCTGCACGACTCACATTTTTTTCTGGATAAAAAAGTCCATCTCCGTAGCCTTCAACTATACCTTCATCTTTGAGAGAGCTTATAATTTTCCCATACCAGGTATCGCATTCTACATCTGGAAAAGGTTGTTCTAAACATGCCAAATTGTCCTCAAGATGGTTTTTCCAAAAGGCAATTATTTTTGATACCTCTGCTCTATTAATGGGTTGATCCGGTCTGAATTCGCAATTCTCGTAGCCTTGGATATACCCCTGATTTTTTGCAATTTGTATGTATCCTCTCGTCCAATGATTTTGAGTATCAATAAACTCTATACAATCATCAGGTTCAGTTAGCTGTTCCTCTTCGTTATTTTCTGATTGTGAGGATTCTGTTCCACTAACGACTACTCCCCTTCCACCTCTTCCTCCGGCGCCACCACCCGAACTTGATCCACCAGAAGAGAGATTTACATTAACAAGTTGCTGAGGTGAGTCAATGTTTGCATCTACTGTCACTGGACTGTATGGACTGGCGGAAGCAGTGATTTTGAAAGGATTGTACCCACCTGCTGTTACATTTACAGGATCACCCTGAGCCAGGACTGTTGCTAACAGCAGACTTGTAAGTGGGGTTTTACCAGTTCCATCGGTGATGAGTGTGGCTAATGTTGTATCCAAAGCGTCTTTTATTGTGACGTTGGCATTTACTATTGGACTCAGTGTTGCGGTATTTTGTACCATAACTTGTACAGTGTAGTAGATATTCAAATTCCCAGCCGCGTCCACCTCTAGTTTCGCAATTGTTAGGTCTGTGTCTTCTAATGTATTGTCATTTGCAGCAGTGGAAATGATATCCTTGACGGTATTATTTGCGAGAATGCTGTTTTTTATAGTATTTCCGACGGAACTCGCCTCGAAATTAACCCCAACACTGTTTGTATTGATTGATAGTTCTTCGAATTGATTATTGCTGGAGTCCTGGAGTAGTAAGCCGGCGTCATCGCTTGTAATAACAAAACGATCCAGTCGAGGTGGATTTGTATATCCAGGGGTTAGCACCGCACCTGTCAGCGCCACGGCCGCTGCATCATATGTGTACTCCAGTGCTGAAACTTCAAAGGCACTCTCAAGGAAAAGATCGACTGTTGCTCCAACTCCGCACTGATTTGTGAGGTAGTCATTCATATCAACCGCATTGGAAATAAGTCGATCTGGAATAACGCCTGTAAGTTTGGCACCGAAAGCGTCAATAAGCACAAGATTCCAGTCGTCCGTTGCGGCATCAACGGCCGTTGTTACATCTGTTCCGTCTGCCGAAACAGGTACAACCGTACAACTGGCGTCTTCAAAGACGAGCGTTACGTTATCGGATCCAAAAAATCCACTTGTTTGGTTGTATGTGTTGCCATTGTAGTCGTAGATGAGGTTGGTGATTTCATAATTCGTAACAGTTGTTGCCATAGAGTTCATCAATTGAAAATTGCTGAACCCAGAATCTGATATGCTATTAAGAATAAGAGCGCTCCCCGCGCCGCCCGCATCAAATACGGTGCCATCTCCTTCCCCTGAAAAAGTGACATTCGTTGCCGGGTAATCTAGTTTGAATCCATCATAGGTTCCATTTGCGACTGTTATAGTGTCTCCGGTAGTGACTGCATGAGGAAGTACTCCTGAGAGGTTGGAATAGCATGTCATATAGTCTACAGTACAGGTGTCGTCAATGTGGTATGTGCTTACTCGAGTGTCAGGGAATGCCCCAATATCACGCGTTATATCAACATCAAGATATCGACTGATAGGATTAAGCTCATAGTCGTCATTTGCATCAGCATTTTCAGTTTTGAATAGAGGGTTTGAAGTAAGTGTATTGCTATTTAATCCTGTGTAAACAGCATTGTCGTCATTGATTAGATTTTCAATATTGTACATCCCATTGAATTTATCCTGAAAATTAAGTGTGATACTTCCAATGTTATAATTTAAAGCCACCCCTGTACCATTTACCGCTGTTAGCGGGTTATAACAAAGGTTATAGTTTGCTTCCAATGAAATGGAATAATTAGGGAATCCACCCTGATCAAAAAGCCCGATGCAGGCATTGCCGCTTGTTGGTACATTATTTTCATTCATAATAACCGTATTATTTTCGACTAATGCGGAAAGATCAGCGTCTGAAATTCGCATGTTTATAGCCCATGTTCCATTTCCCCCACCTCCTGCTTTTTCTGGCATGAGAAAAAGATTTTCAGCTATGTATGGGTTCCCGGTTTGTGCAGTAACCATAGTCAAAAAGCTATTATCCACAGTTACGCCAGAAGATATTGTATTATTCGTGAAAGTATTATCCACCCCTGCAAAGAGTTGAACGAAATCACCTCCGGTAGTAACGTTATAATTCACAATATTGTTATTCGTGATATCGATAAAAGATGGCACATCTGCTGGATCGCTGTAATCAAAAGGGCCTCCTCCGGCTGTACTAAGTGTGATGCAGTTATCGCCGAATCTGCACTCGAAATCATTGTTGTCAATGAGTCCATTATTTGAGTTTTGTACCTGGACTTTTTGAATGCCTGTATTTCCGCTGACTTCAAAGCTATCTGTATTTGTGAATGTGAGTTGTTGCAATGCAGCGCTTGAAATTGTGTTATTTATGAATTCTACATTTGTTTTTCCACTAGCATCAAAATATATATTTTCGAATGTGCAGTTTTGAATCACATTGTCGCTTCCAATCCATACAGTCTGCGCACCTTGCAGAGCATCCCCAAATGTAACGCCGGTGTCACATTGAAGCGTGATTTCATCTGGAATGAAAATGTTGTCGTCTTCCAGTGCATCATTATAGACAAAGCCAGTGGAAAGCGTGATGGTGTCCTGATTTATTCCCGGAAATGCTACGGCATCTGTGAGTGTCGTAAAGTCGCAACCTGCTCCACAAACTGTATATTCTACACCTAAAGCATGTGCCCTTGGAATTAAAAGCATGAGAAAAAACATCGCTATTACGACAGTGGTAATGCGAAGGAAGGCTGCAATTTTCATTTTGGATTTTTAAGAAATTTTCATCCTTCAATATACAGCATTTGTGATTTTTATATCATATTTTTTTCATTCAATTGTTATAGATTTTCCAGATAGTTTGTCAGAAGGCGAACTCCGTAGCCGGTTCCCATTGGGGCTTCGTATTTTTTTGGTTTGCTCACGAAGGCTGTTCCGGCAATGTCCAGGTGCGCCCAATCGGTTTTGCCAACAAACTCCTGCAAGAATGCGGCGGCGGTTGATGCTCCGGCCATACCTTTATTGCCATAGTTTACATTCTGCAGATCTGCGATGCGACTCTTCATCTCTTTGGTGTGGTCAGGATGGAGTGGCAGGTGCCAGACCAGTTCATCGGTAGCGTCGGAAGCTTTTTTGATTCCTTCGATCATACCTTCGTTGTTCGCGAAGAGACCAGCATATTTTTCGCCAAGAGCCATCATGCAGGCACCGGTGAGAGTGGCAACATCAATCATTTTTGATGGCTTGAATTTGTCGACCGCATAGGCCATAGCATCGCAAAGAATAAGGCGACCTTCGGCATCGGTGTTGTTGACTTCTACAGTTTTACCGGAATAAGTGGTAACAATATCGGCTACTTTCTGGGCTTTTGGGCCAATCAGGTTGTCGGTAATTGGTGTGATTCCAATGACATGTTTTTTGATGCCAAGCTTTGCGCAGAGTCCAAGCACATTCATCACCACTGCGGCACCGGACATATCCATTTTCATGTCGGCGAACCAGGCACCGCTTTTTAAATTATATCCTCCGCTGTCGAAAGTGATCCCTTTCCCCACCAAAACAATCGGTTTCCCTGTTGCGCCTTTTGGTTTGTGCTCCAGGATGACCATATTGGCATCGATGTCACTGCCTTTGTTGACTCCAAGGAAAGCTCCCATTTTTAATTTTTCTATCTGCTTTTTATTGAGAACGGTCACTTTGAGCTTGTTGTCTTTTCCAATTTTTCTGGCCGCGTTCATGAGCATGGTTCCGTTCATGAGGTTGTGCGGTGCGTTGATGAGATCACGTGCATTCATAACCGCAGCAGCAATAGTCTGGCCTCGCTTCAGCGCAGGGTTTGGCTTTTTGGCAGTAATGAGCGTTACGGTTTTTACATCTGTCTTTTCGTGTTTTTTCTTACTTTCACCTGTCTGATATTTGGCTGGATTGTAGTTGGCCATTTCCAGACCTTCGGCGATTTCCTGGAAATAGTCGTTGGCTGCTTCCGGGATGACAAAGGTCAAATCCGACTCCATTTTTTTTGCGAATTTCATGGCATCCGCTGCCATGTTCCGGGCATCGGCTGCGTGAAAATCTTTTACCTTTCCCATTCCCAGAAAGAGAATATTTTTTGGTAACTTGTCGGAAAGTGGTGTCACGTGATGATGTTGTCCGGCTTCTGAGTTGAAAGATTTGTCTTTTTTCAGTGATGCCACAACCGTTTTGATCTCGACCGGTGCTGATTGCAAATGGTCCTTGCCTTCAAAGGTTGGAATTATCAATAGATCAACTTTTTTGTTCAACTTTGAGACTGCAGCGATTTTCATGGTTGTTTGTTTAAGAAATGTTGAGCCTTTTCAAGTAAGGCTTTGGCGTTGGTAAATGTAAGTTTTGTGTGGGCTTCTTCAAATGGAAGCCACATAAAGTCCTGATGTTCATGGGAAATAGTGACATCCTCCTGGTCTGTTTTTCCCAGGAAAAAGACCACATCTTTCTGAATGAGATAGCCGGCATGGCGAAACTGGTAATCGATCATATGCCGATATCCATCCAATAACTCCACCTGCGTGATACCGGTTTCCTCCTCCAGTTCACGAATTGCGGTTTCCTCTTCGGTTTCCTCCCCTTCAATGTGACCTTTGGGTAGGTCGAAATGGCCGCTGGGGTAATGGAGGATCAAGTACTCTCGCTGTCCATTTGTCTCTTTAAAAAGGACGACCCCGGCAGAATGTTCTTGCCTGATTTTCATAGGTTCTTTAATATGTTTCCTCTGCATTGTAACGCACGAAAACATGGCCGGACAAGGAACTCCTCAAAAAAGATTTCAACAACGGTTTCAACGTGGGCTCCGTAAGGGGTTTCCCGCGGGAGTGAAGCGCACCATTGTGGTTCATAGTGGAAAAGGTGGTGTCGGGAAGACATTTGTGGCGGTGAATATTGCGCGGGCGCTGGCGGACAATGGTTTGAAGGTTGGCCTTTTGGATGCGGATATTGATTGTCCGAATGCGCTGAAGACTTTGGAGATGGATGGCGATCTTATTGCGAATGCTGAGAAAAAAATTATCCCTCTGGAGAAAGATGGGTTGAAAGCGGTTTCGATGGCGCCACTTTTAGGCGGTGAACATGAGGCTCTTTTGTGGCGCGGGCCGCGGCTTTCGCGGGCGGTTGAACAGTTGGTGCATGATACGGATTGGGGTGAGTTGGATTTTTTGATTGTGGACGCTCCGCCAGGAACCAGCGATGTGCCACTTTCAATTTTGCAGGTTTTGGAAGGAGCAGAGATGTTGCTGGTTACCACTCCGCAAGACACGGCAGTGATGGATGCAATGCGATCGGCAAAGATGGCGCAGCGTTTGAAAATTGATGTGATTGGTGTGATTGAAAATATGGCTGGAGTGATTTTTGGTGAAGGTGGTGGGGAGCGTCTGGCCAAGGAACTTGGAGTTCCACTTCTGGCCAGTATTTTGTTGAAGGCGGAGTTTGCGAAAGGTGCTCGACCTGAATCGATTTCGAATATGGCGAATCAGAATATTTTTCAATAATCTGGCAATACTTTTTCGGGTAACGCATTGGTATAATAAAGCGGTTTTTATACTGTTTTATCTTTTTACTTCAACCTGCCATGATGAAAATGCTTCAGCGCGCGGGGGTCGTCAGCTTGCTCCTTTCCATGGTGGCTGTTTCGGCTCAGGCGCAGACTACGGGCCCTTTCCCGGATGTGGATTCATCCCATCCACAAGTACAATCTATCCAGTTTATGAAGGATAGTGGTGTCTTTGAAGGGTATCCGGATGGGACGTATCAGCCGGACCGCGTTTTGAACCGTGCTGAACAATTGAAAGTGTATATGCTGCTGCACGGCCTTGATCCGTCTGCAGATGATTATAAAAACTGTTTCCCCGATGTTAAGACTGAATGGTTCGCGCGGTTTGTGTGCTATGCCAAGTCTCAGGGATGGGTGCAGGGTTATCCGGATGGAGATTTTCGGCCGGCACAAGAGGTGAACAAGGTTGAAGCATTGAAGATGCTTGGAGAGATTCAGGGATGGGATCTGCCAACTGTGAGTAGTGCCCCTTTTGATGATACTCCAACTGGTGAGTGGTACACCCCATATGTTCAGTTTGCGAAAAATACCAATTTGATCGTTGAGAAATCTGGAAACTTTAATCCTGCAGAAGGTCTCACCCGTGCCATGACCGCAGAGGTTCTGTTCCGATCATTAGCTGTGTACGCGCTCGGAGAAGAGGCTGGATACGATCCAACTCTTGATAGTCAGATTCTGGCGATTGATGTTTCAACTTTGCCACCGCCAACGGCTCATGTGGCCGGACCGGATTTTGGTGATGCTCCTGAGAGTGGACCGGCTGGGTATGCCGGAAGTTATGCCACTGTTCAGGCATCGTTCCCTACTCTTCTTAATACCGATAATGTTGTGAATTATGGCGCTCATACTCTGGACTCCAGCATGGAATGGCTTGGAGCGAATGTGAGCATTGAAGATGACGCTGATGATCTGGCGAATGATAGCGATGGATTGATGAACCTTGTGAATAACGATGCTTTTGATGATGGGGTGAAGGGATTAAATGTTTCGCTCGTAAGTATTCCGCCTCCGGCAACGTTGACGTTTGATGTGTCGGTTGCGAATGGTGCTCCACAGGTTCCACGCTATGTGAATGCTGTTGTGGATTTGAACATGGATGGTGAGTGGAGTGGTGAAGCTGCCGGTGGTGAAAAAGAGTGGATCGTAAAAAATATGCCTGTGAATGTGACTCCGGGAACAACAAAGACGTTTACGTCTGATGCGTTTGCTTATTCGAATGGATGGATTTTAACGCCAACCTCATGGATGCGAGTTGTTGTGAGTCGCGAGCCGATTAATGAGGCTTCTTTTGGTGTGGATGGATGGGATGGAAGCGGACAGTTTGAATATGGAGAGGTTGAAGATTACTACATTCAATTACCCGACTGGGATGATGGCAATGGTGGAAGTGGTGGCGGACCGGGTGGTCCTGGAGCCGGAGGACGTGGACTTGTTTGGGGCAAACCTGCTCCAGTGATGCAGTGTCCTCCAAAGGTACGATTCCGAAAGAATTCTGATGTTGTGTGGTTTGCGTGTACGATCGCGAACTATGGTGGTAAGGGTGATGCGCAATTTGATCTCTGGGAAATTGTTCCTGGTGTTGCCGTGACTCCTGTTACCGGCGTGGTGACATTACCAACTGCTCCTCCTGGATTCCCTCCTTTTGGTGTCGTCGGAAATCCACAGTTCCAATGGTTTAAGGGAGAAAAGGGAACCACTCCTTCCACCTGGGGTTACACCGTGGTTGGGATCGATCCTGCATCAACTGTAGAAGACAGTGTTATTGACCTTGGACTCGTCCCTGGGGATTTGGATGAAGGCTATGAAGCTGATGCTGACATTGATGACTTGGTGGCCTGGACTGAAAATCTTCATGACTACTTCCTCTTTGGAGGCGGGCATCAGGGACCAATGATTGTAGGCGCAACGTTTTCGCAAATGAATGATGAGAACTATGATTATCATATTGAAGCGGTGCCACATGTGAAGTGGCCGGAAGCTTCAAGCGATCTGGCTTATGTCTGGTCTTCGCCGAGTGCTTGTGGAAATCTGGATTGGGATGGCGTGACCGGGGTTGCCGACTGGACGTTTAGCAATGAAGAGGCTGCTGAGTGTTTTGAGGGTAGTCTTGAGCTCCTGGTCGCGGATGGTGTTCATTCAAATGAAATGAGCTTTGATGGGGCTTTCGCTGATGCTGATTTTCCGGTGAATGATCCTCCTGCTTTTACGTACAGTGGGATGGAGAAGTTGACGCAAGACACGGATGATCCTCAAGAGTTTATTGTTGAGGTGTTCGCGAACGATCCTGAAGGTGACGAGTTAACATTTAATTTTGTGGGAGTGGATTGTGGAA
>JAGQLQ010000001.1 GCA_020429235.1 Candidatus Peregrinibacteria bacterium
TTCGATGGTGTAAATTTCGGCAACACCTCTACTCAGTACAGTAAGCACCGTGAATACATCCATCCAAAAGAGCGCAAACTCTACGATTACTTCACCCAGAAATTCGGAGGTGGAATCAGCGGGGAACCACTCAAAAAAGACTCCCTCGCACTTGCAACACTCGCTGTCGAACATATCAACAAGCATAAACCTTCTCACGAATTCCACGTCATCCGCACTGGAGGCATAGAAACCTGGGCCGACATTGAAGCCAGCGAAAAAGCAGGTATCTCACTCAACCAATGGTATACCGGATACTTTGAACAGTTCGCCCAAAACGGGCACAACATTTATCACAACATGTTTGAAAAAGCTTAAGCTCTATAGCTGTTTTTCCAATTTTGCATCAATCTCTCTTACTTTACGTCCAAACTCTTCCCAGTTCTTAGACAAATCTTCAAGATCCTTGCCGTGGTTATTACCAATCGTTAGATAAATAGCACGCATTATCTCCATCCTTAACTTCTTAGGAATAAGATAAGATAAATGGACCTGATCAAGTAACCGATTATATGGATCTAACAATTGTGTGGCATACCTTAAATAGGCATCCTTTTTTGATATACCTTCATTTTCAACCGAATGACGATACTCACCAGTCAAAAGATTATGCCTTTGAGCATAATTCATAAGAGATCCTTTTAGCTTAACAACATTTTCAAATTTATTCTGCCACCCAAACTTGTGGAACGCCCAAAGACCTCCCGAAACTATAGCAATCGTCTGAATAAGAATTGATGACATATGAAAGGATTTCTCTATATCCTGAACAAAATAGTTAATCCCAAAAATAGTCAAAACGACTAAAAAAATGGATAATCCAACATAATAAATAATTTTCATCGAATGTAATAAAATTAAGCTCCAAACTCAGCCCTATACTTTTCAATCCGCGCCACCCCTTCATCATCCAGCACCACCTTTCCATCCACTTCACGTCCATGAAGGTGTTCAACAATCTCATCCAGATTCACAATCGCCGAAACCGGAACACCATACTCATCTGCAATTTCAGCTGTAGCACTCTTCTCACCTTTCCCCTTCTCCATTCGATCGCATCCCAAAACCACACCAGCAATACGCTCACTGCCAATACCCATTTCCTGAAACATATCCAAAGTTTGCCGAATCGCCGTCCCAGCCGTCATCACATCATCCACAATCACAATTTTGTCATTGCCATCAAGCGGAGATCCAACGATAACTCCACCTTCTCCATGATTTTTGGCTTCCTTACGGTTAAAAGCATATGCGACATTCTTGCCAAACCGGAACATATAGGCTGTCGCCGCCCCCACCGCCAATGGGATCCCTTTATACGCCGGTCCAAAAATAATATCCACATCCCCATTGGTCGCAGCATGGATTCCCTGCGCATAAGCATCAACTAAACGAGAAAATTCCCGCCCATGAAAAAAGCTCCCCATATTCAAAAAATACGGCCCAACCCGTCCACTCTTATAAGTAAATTCCCCA
This sequence comes from Candidatus Peregrinibacteria bacterium, assembly GCA_020429235.1. Lineage (GTDB taxonomy): Bacteria > Patescibacteriota > Gracilibacteria > UBA1369 > UBA1369 > JAGQLQ01. The sequence continues at coordinate 1,516 of JAGQLQ010000001.1, forward strand.
AACTTTAACGCATCAACTTGAACCAAAAGGTCGATAAAATCTTTTTTATACTGTTCCATAGCGTTATAGTGACGATTGCAAACATTTAATCACACGCAGTGGTAAAAATAAAGGAAACACCGCCAAGTGAATCTGAAGAGGCTGAAGAAATAAACCAGTTCGGCATATATCCACAACTCCCAGACAAAACAGACTCCCCCAAAGATTCAGGTATCTTCCTTCAATCTTCAAAAAGGTCTCGGATAAGTGGCATATCCATAAAAGTCGACCATACCGGTGAAGTTCCGGAAGAGGACCACTCCAATCCAGTAAGCATAGAGACCATCAGGCAGATTGAAAAAGAGATAAAACACAAAATTCACAATATTAACGGACCGCTTAGTGCAGCAACATATTCCATAGACTACGTACTATCTCAAATAGCAGAAGGCCAGGATTTCACCGAACATTTTAAGCAGATACTTCTCGATGCGCTCGCAGCAATACAGTTAGCATCAGACATTTCTCGATACCCGATTTCAGCCATCGAAGAAGCATTCGGCCGCATTCCATTAAGAATGAAAATGACGAAAATTGAAGATGTTCTGGAAAAAGCCACCGATCCATTCGAACAAAAATGCCAACTCAACGTTCGTGGAGACCTGGAAAAAGCAATAGCCCTCTGCGACCCCGAACACTTAAGCCAAGTTATATATAACATTATAGACAATGGGATCAAATACAACGATTCTCCTGTCAAAAAAATTGAGATACTGGTTCTCTATATGACAAAATCGACCAAAATTCTCATTCGGGATAACGGTTTAGGTATCAACGAAGAAGAATTCGACAAAGTCTTCGAAGAAAATTATCGCAGCCCTTCAACAAGCCACAAAGAAGGATCAGGAATTGGACTATTCTATTGCAAAAAAATCATCGAGCAAATGGGAGGAAGCATATCTATCGAAAGAAACCACATTGGAATAGGTTCATCTTTCCTCATCGAACTCATCAACTAGAAGAGTTCACAAAAGTCAGTTCACTCCCCTTCCCTTCATGAAACTTGTCCCTCCATTCATACCGGAGCTCTCCGCCTACAAATGTCATCACCGGCCAGCCCTTTAAGTGCCATCCATGAAACGGTGACCAGTTCGCCTTACTCCATAAATAGTGATGACACACGCGCTCAAGTTTTTGTAAATCGACAATCATAAAATCGGCGTCCATCCCGGCTTCAATCGCACCCTTCCCCTCAATTCCAAATTTTTGGGCAGGATGGGAAGAGGTTAACTCAACCACTTTCTCCAAAGTCAGTTGCCCCTCATTCACCATATGAAAAAGAAGTGGCATCATCAGCTGAACGCCAGGCAAACCGGATGGCGCCTTGGAGTAAATCTGCTCTTTTTCTTTCAGTTGATGAGGAGCGTGATCTGTCGCGACAAGATCAACCGTTCCATCTGCAATCCCTTCCCATAAAAGATGCTGATTCTCCTCTGTCCGCAACGGCGGATTCACTCGAACAAGTGTCCCATATTGGTCATAATCCTTTGAACTCAAAAAAAGATGATGAGGCGTTACATCCATTGTTATGTAGTCAGCATCTTTCTTGGCTTCACGAATCAACTCCAGCTCAGCTCCGGTGGAAACATGGGTAAAATGCACCCGGCGCTTATGCTTTTTCGCCAAAGCCAGAGCATCCTTCACTGCCTGTGCGGCACATTCCGGATCGCGAATCTGGCTGTGTACAGCCGGATTTTCCTCACCCTCATGTTCAGCCATATGTTCACGAATACACGCCTCATTTTCGGCGTGCAAAACCAGCAAATGATCCGTCTTGGTCATAAAATCTTCCAGCACTTTCATATCATCCACCAACAAATTTCCGGTACTACTCCCCATATAAATCTTCACTCCGGCAATTCCCGTCATTTTCGCCACCTCTTCCACATTGTCATTGGTGGCACCGGCATAAAAACCATAATTCACCATGGCATCTTTCCCAACCAAAGCACGTTTTTCATCCAAAAGTTTTTGACTAATCGTAGGAGGATTCGTATTCGGCATATCCAAAACCGATGTCACTCCACCAGCTAACGCCGCCTTACTCCCATGTGTCCAATCCTCTTTTGCCTCTCCGCCAGGAATCCGAAAATGCACATGCACATCAATCGCACCCGGCAAAATAAACTGATCATGAGCATCAATCACCTGAATATCTTCGCTCTCAAGTGCCACCGCATCCACCGACCCATCTTCCACATGCACAATCTTTCCATCTTTCACAAACACAGCCCCTTCAAAAATCTCATCAGGCGTCACAATGTTTCCGTTTACAACAAACTGCTTCATAACCGTTAAAGTGATGCTCCCAAAACCAGCGACAGAAGAGCCATTCGCACCGCCACTCCGTTCCGCATCTGCCGGAAGTAAGCCGCGCCAGGCAACTCATCCACATTCAAAGAAATCTCTCCAACCCGCGGTAACGGATGCATAATCGTCATCTCTGGATTCGACTGTTCCACCAGCTCCTTCGTCAAAATATACACATCTTTAAAACGATCATATTCAGCAGGATCAGCAAATCGTTCCTTTTGAATCCGAGTCATATAGCAAACATCAGCCTGCTTTAAAGATTCCTCAAAATCTTCAGTTTCAGAAAAAACAACCCCTTTCTCCGCCAGATCATTAGTCACTTCAGCCGGCATCTTCAGTTGATCCGGTGAAACCAAAATCAAATTTACATCATAATGCGCAAGCAAATACGCCAGCGAGTGGACAGTCCGTCCATACTTCAAATCTCCAACAAGCACGATCGTCAATCCATCAATCTTTCCACGCTCATTTTGAATCGTAAACAGATCCAGCAGCGCCTGGGTTGGATGTTCTCCCGCGCCATCACCAGCATTCAAAACCGGAATATCCACAGCATCAGCCATTTCACGCGGCGCTCCCGGTTGACTGTGCCGCACTGCAATAACATCCGCGTAAGTCTCCACCACCTTCGCCGTATCGCTCAATGTTTCTCCTTTTGCCAAAGAAGAACTCTCTATCCCCACAACAGAAACCACTCTCCCTCCAAGCCGCTGCATCGCTGACTCAAAAGAAAGTTTTGTCCGCGTGGACGGTTCATAAAAAAGCGAAGCCATCAGCTTCCCCTTCAAAATCTCGGTAGTCTTTTCTTTATTCGCATAAGGCAAAAAGCCCTCAGCCGTTATCATCACTTTTTCGATCTCACTCTTGGAAAGTGATTTCGTACTCAACACATCCTGTCCAAAAAAATCGACCATACATTCAAATAAGTTACTCTTTATATACCCCAGATTTTCCCGTTTGACAAAAACAATCGCTTTTCTTTATTGTTCTCTCCTTTTTCAATCCACAATGGAAACAATAACACTCCCACTTGATGTCGTTCTCGCCGAGCACGCCGACCGAGGACTCCCAATCTCCACAGACGAAGATATCCGTATTCGCAAAATGGATCTTTTTGGAAAAGAGGATGATCTCACCCAGGAGGAAGAGGAGATTCTTGCTCGCAATGTTAAACGATTCCTGGGATTATATGACCTTCATCAGGGCAACCAAACGCACACCCGAGCCGACATTCAGATGGAATACTTCCAGCCAGTTTTCGAAAAACTCGCTGCAGAAGGAATTGAGTGCAGTATTCTTTTTGAAAACATAAATCCAACGAATAAAAGAGCTTTAATAGAAGAAGCATTCAGCATAAGTCGCGACGCCATTCTCATTATGGGAAGCGATCAATACGACAAGGCAACCATGAGACTTGAACGAAACCCAAGTCATGACATCGACCCCACAAGTATCGTAGAAGAACCCGCTAATGAAATTGCAGAATTTTACGCAGATGAAAGCATGAACCCAAACTTCTGGGAGGAGGCAAATCCGTTAGCATGGGCCCGCGATTGTCTACTTTTGGCCAGCTACCCAGATGTACTTCAAACACTAATGGAGTACCCTAGAGATTTTAAAAAAGTGCCAAGTGTTTATCGCTTTATACAAGAGTTACATGGAATTAACACCAAAAATCAGAGAGAGGCAGAAGTTGATGATCATCGACCACTGCTCCTTGCACCTGAACAGCTTGAAATGCTTCAAATCTTTGGCAAAGTTCTAGAAGGAATGGAGAATAATCCTCTAAATCGCTACGCGAAGATGGGATATAAAGCCCTCACAAATCCATCTCAAGGTAACTCTACAAAAAGAGCACACAAATTTTTAAATGCAGTCATGAGCCAAATCCCCCAAGGGGGAGACGAATTCCAATATCAATTGGCACTCTGCGCTACAAACATTGCACAGTCCATAAGGGACCAACGAAAATCGTCACCATCAAAGGTTCTAGACGGCCTCCCCAACAAAATGGATATCTGTAATGTGATAGAAGCCGCAAAAAGATTTGCTCACCTTGCCTTGCTGAAAAATCCTTTTGAACGAGAGAGTGAAGAAGGCAAAAGGTATTCACTCAAACCACAACCAAGCACACCCGACTTTTGGGTCTTCAGTATTTTTCGTGGAAACAACTTGCTCCATAGACGTCTGGAAAATCCCACCTTTGACTTGAATCACGGTCTCACACAGACCGACCGAGAAATATTCAGTGAGCTCCTTGCAGAAAGAAAGGCACGTGAAGAAGAGATTATCCGAACCTTTCAAGTCCAGATTGGACAGGCAGAAGCAAACAAAGAATCAGCCGAGGCCGTGCACACTCTCTATATATTGGTTCACTTCCTTTGTCGCATCGCAGACGAACATCGAAAAAAAATCGTTTCTATAGGCTCCATCACATCCGAGACATCAGCCGCAGCAAAAGATACTGTAGAGATATAAACTTTTCTTGATTCAACCGGATCGCCCCGCTATAGTAAGCGAGAAATAACTCCCAAAAGTTGAAAAAAGGAAAACTCATTCTCCAAAGCGGTCACACCTTCGATGGATTTATTTTTGGTGCAGAGCAGTCCAGTGCCGGTGAGGTCGTTTTTTCAACAGGAATGGTTGGTTACCCGGAAAGCCTTACCGATCCTTCATACAAGGAACAGATTTTGACATTCACCTATCCACTTATTGGAAACTACGGAATACCAGCCAACAGCAAAGATAAATATGGATTGGGAAAAAACTTTGAAAGCAACAAGATTCAGGTAAGCGGAATTGTAGTCAGCGAATATTCAGAAGATTATAGCCACTGGCATGCCAAACAAAGCCTGAGCGAATGGCTCAAAAAAGCCGGAGTTCCAGGGATCACCGGTATCGACACGCGCGCACTCACAAAATTAATCCGGACCAAAGGATGCATGCCTGCAAAAATTGTAGTGGATGGAAAAAAGGATGTGGAGCTGTACGATCCCAACGAACAGAATCTGGTTTCAAAAGTGTGCGTCAAAAAACCGGTCAAGTACGGGCGAGGAAAAAAGAAAGTCTTGATGGTCGATTGCGGTGTGAAGAACAACACCATCCGCCATTTTGTTGAACGCGGTGTTTCCGTAAAACGCGTTCCATGGAACTACGACTTCACACAAAAAAGTGAAAAGTTCGACGGACTCTTTTTGTCCAACGGACCTGGCGATCCAGCCATGCTTACCGAACTCATCGACCGCATTAAAGTAGTGATGGAACAGAAAAAACCAATCTGGGGAATCTGCCTTGGAAACCAACTTTTAGCCCACGCAGCCGGAGCCAAAACCTACAAACTCAAATTCGGAAACCGATCACAAAACCAACCATGTACCGACCAGGAAACCGGAAAATGCTACATGACCACCCAGAACCACAGCTTTGTTATTGATCCCAAAACCATCCCAGCCGGATGGAAAGTCTGGTTTAAAAACGAAAACGACCATACCGTTGAAGGAATCAAACACAAAACCCTTCCATTCAGTGCTGTCCAGTTCCACCCCGAAGCCTACCCAGGGCCAGTGGACACCGAATACCTGTTCGACCGTTTTGTTGAACAGCTCTAATTAAAAATGAAACAATTCATAATTTTTCTTCCATGAAAACCCTGCAAAAATTTGCTGTCGCAACATTGTGCGCAGTTTTCTTTATTCCCTTCGCAGAAGCACAATCAGTTCCAACTCCAGAGCAGATGCTTCCTGCCAACATTGATATCGTTGTCAGCGCAGACCTCACCCAACCAAATCCATTCACTCCGCTCATTGAAGCATGGGAAGAAGATATGGTTGGAAACAATGTCGTAACCATCACAGAAGATGGACCTGCTTCCCCAAGCGAAGATGACATCCTTTTCCGCTTCCTGACTCAAAAACCATTCACATTTGCCATGAATACCGTGGAAGCAACCGAAGAAGATCCATACCCAATGCCAGACATGTACCTCTTTGGAGATCTGAGTGATCAGGATTTTGAAGATCTGATTGCCTCAAGACTGTACGAAGATGAAGAACCAAGCAGCTCCGACCACAATGGCACAACAATCTACGAAGTTTCTTCAGATATGTATATTTTCCAATACATCGACATTGATGTTGTCACCAGCTCACTCGAATCTGCGCAAACACTCATCGACACATATGAAAATAATGGAGATTCACTAAGCAAAAAAGATTTCTGGCAAAACAGCGAAGACCACATAACCATCGACGGATTCGTAAGCATGTATGTTGATCCAGCATTTGCCGCACAGGATCTTGAAGCCCAGGAACTCTTTGAAGAACTTGGACTGAACAAATCACTTATTGGACTTATGACCGGAGAAATATTCCGCCTCGGACAAACAGAAGATGGATTCGATTTCCAAATGTATGTAGAAGGAGACCAGGACAAACTTGAAGAGTTGGATATGGAGTTCGACAAATACAACTTCACACCATCCCTCTACAAAACCATCAGCGGAAACAACATCATTCTCTATACAGAAAACAACGGTGCCAACGAATGGAAAGAAGATTTTCTTAAATCGTTTTCTCCTGACTCAGAAGTTATGGACCTCTACAATGAAATGGTCAGCTCAATAGAAGAAGAAACCGGCATCAACATCGACGAAGATCTCTTCCCATATCTTGGCGGGAAAAACATGATCGCCGTACACAACAGTGAACAGCTCTTCCCTGCAATCACCGCTGTATTCGAAAGTAACAGCGGATTCAAAGACACTTTAAACGAGTTGAACGACGCCATTGCAGACGCAAATCTGGACAACAGCAGCTATCAACAACAACTCCACCTTATCTCTGGACAGTACTTCGTCCACCACATGATGAAAGATCCAGAATTCGGAGATATTGATCTCTGGCTTGGAATGACCAGCGACAACCTTTTTGTTATTTCAACCCACCACGAACTCAACACCATCTTCCGTGCAGCTGGAAACATGACACTCAATGAAGGATTCGCAAAAAACTTTGAAGGACCACAAGACAACACTTCCAGCCTCTTCTACATGGACTTCGAAAATCTTGCCGACTACGTCGCTTATGGCATGACCGAACAAGGAGCAAGCGAAGAAGAACTCCAGGAAGTAGCCGACATGGCCGCGCCATGGCACAACCTTTACCTCATCAGTTTTGCCGACGGAAACCAATCATGGGCCAACGGAAGCCTTGGAGTAAACCATGAACTCCTTGCCCAGGTCGACTGGGAAGACCTTCTTTTTGGACCATCATACGTTTATGATGATTACTACGACGAAAGCCCATTCCCAATAGAACCAAATTTCCCGTCCCGCCTCTTCTGCGACGTTCATGCAGACGACTGGTTCTACACCTATGTCACCAACCTTTCTGACATGGACATTGTCAGTGGATACTCCGACGGATGCTTCCGTCCAAACGATCCTGTTACCCGTGCGGAGTTTGTAAAAATGTTCATCGCAGGACTAGAAGCAATCGACTGGGAAATAAGTCCGGTTATGACTTCAACACCAGCTTTCTTCAGCGATGTAAGCGATGCATGGTACACCACGTATGTAAATGAAGCCGCCGCAAACTCACTCATTAACGGATACCCAGACGACACTTTCCGTCCAAATAACTCAATCAGCCGTGCAGAAGCCATGGAGGTGCTCTTTGGCCTTACCATGATGGATGAAAACCCAATCGCTCATCCATTCACCGACGTCCTTCCTGGCGACTGGTTCAACGATAGTGTCACAGCCATGTACGATGCCGGAATTATTAGTGGAAAAACACCAGATATGTTCGATCCACATGCAAACATCACCCGCGCAGAAGCCGCCAAAGTCATCAATCTCTACCTGGACTACCTTAAGGATAAAATGGACCTTGAAACATTCTTTGAAGAGGCCGGAGAAATTGAGGAACCAGTAATGTAAAGTCTCCACAAAAACAAAAGAGCCCTACCAAACCTGGTAGGGCTCTTTTATATAAAGTCAGAAACCACACGCACCAAAAGCGAACTCATTCGCAAAGGTTTCCCCTTTCGCCGCCGAAACAGAACCTTCGTGCCAATTCCAAGACTCACACCCTGTTTCAAAATCATCTGCGCCGGCCGACGATAGTACGTCACCCATTGAGCCTGATCCTCTGGATCTGTCCCTTCCGGCGCGATAAACACCGTCGAAGAAATCGCTCCAACAACAATCCCCGGCTCCTCTTCACCATGAAGTTCAATCTGTTCCAGTATCCAGGGATGTTGCCCCACAAGCGCTTCACGAAACTTCTCCCGCAAAGCTGGCAAAGGTTCAATATCAGAAGTACGGTCCTCCACTTCAGGTACGGACTTCTCCGCATCCTGAGATGATCCATCAATAATTCGTAACCGTCGAACACCCATATCAGAAGAATAATTTTATGCCGAGTATAAATTCTCACAAAATTTTTGCAAACAAAAAACCCCCACCGAAGTGAGGGCTTTTCTTATTCCAAGCTTATTAGTTCTCGGTGTTGAGGTGAGAACTCAAGATTTTTGTTTGGAATTTTTGTTTTAAGTCTGACCAGACCATGTCTATCCAAGCTTTGGCTGTTTTTTCCAGTCCTGCCACGGACCATCTGTGGGCGCACCTACTACGCACGCAAGCGTGAACGAGAGGTACCAGATAGCTGTTGGGTCGGAATGCAAACGGTCAATTTTGCAATCCACTGCTCAGTAGAGACAGAATGAAAGCGAAACATTTATCAATGATATCCTGCTTCGCTTCCCTGTCTGTTTCTACAAACATTCTAGTAGAGAAGCGTCATCCTGATTTTCAATGGTCGTTCTGCTTTGTTTTTATTTTTGTGCCTTTATTTTTGAAGGCGAAGCTTTGTTTGCTTTTGGTTTTTGTTTGGTGCCGATCAGTCGTTTGTCGATCCTTTCAGCTGGTAAACGTCTGATTCCTGCTTATCGGCGTTGTTGTTCCTTGTGGAATGTGTGGGGCCGAAGAAGAAATCGTTCAATCATATCAATTTCAAAACTTTTTGCAAATTTTACCCATCGACGCACACATAAAAATATTGTTAAATAACCTTTAAATACTCTACTCTCAGTACTTTTTTTGTGCTACAAATAAACAAGACCTAAATATATGTAGTGGATAGAACATTCGTAGCACTCGACATAGAAACCACTGGATTCGATGCCGAAAAAGACCAAGTTATAGAAATTGCCGCCATCAAGTTCGATGACAATAAAGTCATCGACACCTTTGACACACTCGTTCATCCAAACCGCAACGTTCCACCGATCATTATTCACATGACCGGTATTAGCGATGAAATGCTGGAGGGAGCACCACAATTTGAAGACATCAAAGAAAAACTGGTTCAGTTTATTGGAAAACATCCAATTGTCGGACACAACATCTCTTTTGACGTCGGATTCCTCAATCAAAAAGGATGCGCGCTCACCAATCCCCTCTTCGACACCCTCGATCTGGCATCAATGCTCATTCCGGGACTCCCTTCTTACAGTCTGGACACCCTCACCCGATCGCTCAAGATCAAACACGAAAACAAGCATCGGGCCCTTTCAGACACGCAGGCGACCCAGGAACTCTTCTCTATTGTTCTTCAAAAAATCAAAGAACTGGATGAACACACCCTGGAAGGAATCAAAAAAGTTCTGGATAAAAGCACCTGGCCCATGCGTGACCTCTTCCTCTATGAAGATGGACAAAAATCCAAGCCAGACACTTCAATGTATGAAGAAGAGTCGATCAAACCCAAACCTTTTCCACCAACGCAATACGACACCTTCTTTAATGAAAACGGAGCACTTTCAAAAGTCATTCAGGATTACGAATGCCGCGACACTCAAAAACAGGCATCCAACAAAATTCTGGAATGTTTCCAGCTCCAAAAACATTTACTCCTGGAAGCCGGAACAGGAACCGGAAAAACGCTCGCCTACCTGGCCGCCGCCGTCTACTTTGCCCAACTCGAAAAGAAAAAAGTAGTCATCTCCACTCACACTAAAAACCTGCAGGATCAGATCATTAACAAAGATATTCCTCTCCTCCGCAAAGCACTCAAAAGCATTAATGAAGACATCGACTTCAAGGCCACCCTCTTAAAAGGACGATCCAACTACGTTTCTGTCAAACGACTTCACCGCTTCATGAACAAAGATATGTTCGAAGATCACGAAGTCACCTTCCTCTTAAAAGTGATGATGTGGCTTAAATGGACCACAACCGGCGACATCTCTGAACTGAGCATTCAGGGAAAAGAGTTCCCACTTCGATTCGAAGTCTGTTATGAAGACGGATCCGACGACGAAAACGATCCAAACTACGTGCAACAAAGCTTCCTCAAAAAAGCGCGACGCAATGCAGAAGAGTCCGACATAATCGTGGTCAATCACGCACTCTTGCTCACCGACGCCGTCAAAGAAACCCCAATCCTCCCGGAATACGACTTCGTAGTATTCGATGAAGCCCATCACCTGGAAAATGTGACCACGGACAGCTTAACCATTAACTTTTCTCCAGGATCATTCAGCCGTCCATTCGAAAAAATCGCCCGAATAGACGAAGATTTAAGCGTAAAATGTCGCCAGATCGAAAGCAAAGCCGATCTTTTCTTTGGCATTCTTGGTATCTTCACCGAAAAACATGCCGATGCAATGCAGCTGCAATATCAATACCTTATTCAGGGTGAAGCACTCAACTCATTGGAATGGAAAAAGGTACAAGACTCCGTCAAACACCTGGACCAACTCATTCAAGAACTGATCGAAGACCTAAAAGACTACTCCAACAAAGATGAAGACACCGAAAGAGAGGTTCGCGCCCAGGCCTTCGAAATCCGCCAACGTCATGATGACCTTAAAACCGTATTCCTGAACGGAAACTGGGACAATCGCGTCCAATGGACTTACAAAACCTATGATGGCACCAGCTGTCTTAAAAGCGCACCTATTAATGTTGGAGTAGAGCTCCACAATTTCATTTTCAATGCGAAAAAGAGTGCGATTCTCACATCCGCAACACTCCAAACAGAACAAAATTTCGACTTCATACGCCACCAACTCGCGCTCGACAGCTCCGTAGAAGCAATAGCCCTGCCATCTCACTTCGACTACCCCGACCAGGTAAAAATCATCATCCCGGAAGACATGCCCGCCCCAAAAACCGAAGGCTACTTCAAAGCATGCAACAACGTTATCGAACAGGTCGTCAAAGCCAATGGTGGACGAACCCTCGTGCTCTTCACATCCAAAAAAGCACTCACTGCATCATACATGGCGCTCGCACCAGACCTGAAAACCGAAGGTTACAACGTGCTGGCCCAGGGCGTTACCGGGGGAAAAGGAAAAATTCTGGAACATTTTAAAGAAGAACCCGAAACATCAGTTCTTTTCGGAACCGCCAGCTTCTGGCAGGGAATCGATATTCCAGGCGACCTGCTCACCTGTGTCATTATGCAAAAACTCCCATTCGACCCCCCATCAGACCCACTCATCTACTCCCGTGGACTCCAATACCAAAACGCCTTCAGCGAATACCAGCTACCACTCGCCATCCTCCGCTTCAAACAAGGATTTGGCCGCCTGATTAGAACCAGCAAAGATAAAGGCTGCATGATCATCCTCGACTCCCGCATCCTCCAAAACAGCTACGGCCAGAAGTTCCTCACATCCCTCCCCGAAGGCATTCGACTCGACTACAGCCTGGCTGACGAAATTGGCGAGACCCTCAATCACTAAACAGTCCAACCACTAGCATTCAAAAGCACTTTCCACTACAATAGCAGGGAAATTCTTTAATATACCGAAAATGGATATCACAACCATAGTCATAATAGTCGCCCTCGTCGTTATTGGCGGATTTGTTATTGGCGTCTACAACAATCTTATCACCCTCAAAAACAAAGTTGATGAAGGATGGGCAGACATCGACACTCAACTCAAAAGGCGGTATGACCTGATTCCGAACATGGTCGAAACTGTAAAAGGATATGCGAAACACGAAAAAGAGACTCTTGAAAACGTAACCAAAGCCCGCAACGTGGCAATGGGTGCCACCGACCCGGCAGCCAAGGCAGAAGCAGAAAACATGCTTTCTGGAGCACTTAAAACCCTCTTTGCCGTCGCCGAAAACTATCCTCAATTGAAAGCTGACAAAAACTTCCTTGAACTCCAAACAACCTTGAAGGAAATTGAAGAACACATCCAACTTTCACGCCGTTATTACAATGCCACTGTTCGGGACTTCAACACCAAGCTCGAAGTATTCCCAAACAACATTGTTGCTGGAATGTTTGGATTCAAGAGGCGAGACTTCTTTGAAATCACAGAAGGAGAACGTGAAAACGTAAAGGTCAGCTTCTCTGAGGACGACAAAGGCACCGAAGCAGCAGACAGTAAAGAATCTGAAGACAACTAATCGTGCCAAAATCTTCAAACAATTGGCTTAGCCGTAAAGCACTCCTCCTTCTTTTAGGTGGAGCTGCTGCTATTTTGCTCCTTTTTATCCCTCACAAAGCCGGCGCGTACGGTTACGATTGGGATATTAGCAGCTTTACAACAGATATCACCGCACAAGAGGACGGGACACTTGTTGTTGAAGAAACTATTGTCGCCGACTTTACCCGTGAATCACATCACGGAATCTACCGGACCATTCCGGTCCAATACCCCGATGCCACCAATCACACGCTCAACCTTCGTTACAACGTTGTAAGCGTTAAAGACGAAAACGGATCTGACTGGTGGTACGAAACAACACGCGAAGGTGAATATCTTAAAATCAAAGCTGGTGACGCCAATGTCTACTTTAACGAGCCAATAACATTTGTCATCACCTACGAAATCCAACGCGCTGTATCGTTCCAGTTCGATGACCATGACGAAATCTACTGGAACGCCACCGGTGATGAATGGGAAGTCCCAATTCTCTCCGCAACCGCCACCATTCATCTGCCAAACTCAGTCAGTGAGTCCGATCTTCGGGCTACCTGCTACACTGGCGGATACGGCTCAGTTCAACAGGAATGTGAACATTCCATTTCTGGAAACAGTCTTACCTATACAGCAACCAATGAACTCGGCTCTTATGAAGGGCTCACCATTGTAGCTGGCTTTCCAAAAGGAATCATCACACAGCCACCAATCACACAACGCATCACATGGTTCCTGTTCGACAACTGGCCATACATGATTCCGTTAGCAACCCTCCTCACACTTCTCTATCTCTGGCAAACACGCGGACGTGATCCACAAACCAACCGCGACACCGTTATGCCTCATTACGAAGCTCCTGAAGGATTCACTCCAGCCGAAGCAGGAACTCTCATCGACGAAAAAGTCGACATGCATGACATCAGCGCCACCATTATTGATATGGCTGTTCGCGGATATCTGAAAATCAAAGAGATCAAAAAGAAAAAGATCCTCTTTGGCGACGACTATGACTACGAATTCACCAGACTCAAAGATTACAGTAGTGATCCCAAACTCCACAGCCACGAGAAAAAAACCCTCGATGCCATTTTCCAAAGCGGCGACACTGTAAAAATGTCCGACCTCAAAAACAAGTTCTATCTCAAGCTTCCAGGCATTATCGATGCCACCTACGACCGGCTCGTTTCTGAAAAATACTTCCCCCGAAACCCGGACAAAACACGAAAAGCCTATGCCGGAACCGGAGGAGCACTCCTCTTTTTACCACTCTTCTTCCTTGGATTGTTTATTGAAGGACTGATTGCAGTTCCAATAGCCATCGCGGTATCAGGAGTTATTATCCTGGCATTTGCAAACATCATGCCGGCCAAAACCAAGAAAGGAGTAGAAATGTATTACACAATCCTTGGACTGGAAGAGTTCATCAACACCGCAGAAAAAGACCGTATCAAGTGGCAGGAAAAAGAAAATATTTTCATGAAACTGCTCCCTTACGCAATGGCCTTCCGCATCGCTGACAAGTGGAGCAAAGCGTTTGAAGGACTCAACAAAACCCCAAGCTGGTTCGAAAGCACCGATCCAAACTTTGCGAACAACTTCAATACCTACTACTTCGTGAATCGCCTCACCTCTATGTCCACCAGCATGGCAACAACCATGCAAACCGCACCACGTTCAAGTGGAAGTGGCGGAAGCTGGAGTGGTGGAAGTGGATTTTCTGGCGGATTCTCCGGCGGAGGATTTGGTGGTGGTGGTGGTGGAAGCTGGTAGGAAAAGCCTCCAAGAGAAGCTACCAAAATTGACAAAACCCCAAAATCAATCTATTTTATCAACCTTATGCTTCACGGCATAGGACTTTGACAACCCACTCAACATTTCCCAAAAGAAAAGGATAGAGGTGTAATTCTGAATAAAGCAACCATGCGTTGGCGACTCCTGTTTGCCGACCTACTCGCCAGGGTCACCTTCTCCATTTCCACGGGGATGATGATCGAAATTGGCATTGCCGGCATGACTTTGATGCAATCGGTCTACGCCCGCTTGTCAATGTTGCCTGTGGTCATCCTTATGGCCCGGCCTTACGGCATCTTCCGCGACTGGGTACTCAGGAAAGCGAACGTAAAGGTAGACAAAAAAGGTCGTCCGGCCAAAGGGAGCCGGCTTCGATACTTCATCGTCAACCCGATAGCATATGCTTTCTTCTTCTGCCCACAATATGGATTCATCCTGTGGATCG
Source organism: Candidatus Peregrinibacteria bacterium (assembly GCA_020429235.1). Classification (GTDB taxonomy): domain Bacteria; phylum Patescibacteriota; class Gracilibacteria; order UBA1369; family UBA1369; genus JAGQLQ01. Next base: position 16,550 of record JAGQLQ010000001.1, read on the forward strand.
AAGGAGCAACCTGGCCTCAAGTCTGGAAAGCCGTCGGAAGCATTGCCATAGGCTCACCCCTTCTGGGCGCACTCTTTGGATTGTGGATGGACTTCGTGCGAGTAAGGATCTTTCGGATCCCACCTCAGCTCGACCAGCAATCCTCAGAGGAAAGCAGTTAAGCCACTGCTCAAACAAAAAGCACCCCTGGTCACACATGTGACCAGGGGCTTCGACTTACAATTAAAAATGTCGGGCTCCACGAAACTTCTAAATCACAAACCAAACTCTTCCCTCAACTCTTCAATCTCGTCACGCAACTCCGCAGCCTTTTCAAACTCCATGTTCTGAGCAGCCAAATCCATTTGTGCTTCCAGCTCTTCCAAAAGACGCTTTTGCTCGTCTTTCGGAACTTTAGAAATTTCAATGTGACGCTCACCAATAACCACTTCTCCTTCTTTGCGCCCCATACCAATATCTTTCACATCTTTCAAAATAGTCTTAGGAGTGATGCCATGTTTCTTATTATGTTCCATTTGAATTTCGCGGCGGCGCGACGTCTCGTCCATAGCCGCTTGCATCGCCTCGGTCACTTCGTCCGCGTACAGAATTACAAATCCGTTGGCATTCCGCGCCGCCCGTCCAATCGTCTGAATCAGCGCCGGCGTTGAACGCAAGAATCCCCTCTTATCAGCATCCAAAACTCCAATCAAAGACACCTCCGGCAAATCCAATCCTTCACGCAAAAGGTTAATCCCCACCAAAACATCAAACTTCCCAAGCCGCAGATCACGCAAAATTTCAATTCGCTCCATCGTATCAATGTCCGAGTGCAAATACCGCACCTTAATTCCCGCGTCCGTGAGGTATTCAGTCAAATCCTCCGCAGACCTCTTCGTCAACGTCGTCACCAGCACGCGCTCCTTCACCTTAATCCGTTTCTGAATCTCATTCAAAAGATCATCCACCTGATGCTTACTTGGCCGCACATCCACAACCGGATCCAAAAGCCCGGTCGGACGAATAATCTGCTCCGCCACCTTTCCTTTCGCCTTCTCCAACTCATACGAAGCCGGTGTCGCCGAAACATACACCGTCTGGTTCAATAATTTCTCAAACTCCTCAAACTTCAACGGCCGATTATCATGAGCCGAAGGCAACCGGAATCCATAATCCACCAAGGTCTGCTTTCGTGAAAAATTCCCATTATACATCGCTCCAACTTGAGGAATACTCATGTGCGACTCATCCACAATCATCAAAAAGTCGTCAGGAAAATAGTTGAGCAACGTCGATGGCGGAGCTCCCGCACCCAAATTATTAAAATAACGCGTATAGTTCTCGATCCCAGTAGTGTATCCCGTCTCCAAAAGGATCTCCAAATCGTATTCCGTTCGCGTTTTAATTCGTTCCGCTTCCAAAATCTTCCCCTGCTTTTTCAATTCCTCATAGCGAATTTCCAAATCTTTCCGGATTGCATCTGCTGCCGCTTCAATCTTCTCCTTACTCGTCACATCATGCTTCGCCGGGAAGATTTTCACCGACTGCAACTCTCGAATCAGCTCTCCTGTAAACGAATCCACTTCAGAAATCGTCTCAATTTCATCGCCAAAAAACTCCAAACGGAAAACTGTATCTCTATCTGGAGGGAAAATTTCCAAAGTATCGCCCAAAACATTAAACATTCCCTGCCGGAACTCCAAATGTGAACGGCTATACTGAATATCGGTCAAATGCCGGAGCAACTTTTCACGCTTCCGCTGCTCCCCTACCTTCAGCTCAATCGCAAACGCGGTATAGTCCTCCACCGAACCAAGTCCATAAATACAAGAAACCGAAGCCACAATCAAAACATCCCGCCGTGTCAGCAAATTCACGGTCGCGGCATGGCGGAACTTATTAATCTCATCATTGATAGAAGCATCCTTTTCAATGTAGGTATCAGACGACGGCACATACGCTTCCGGCTGATAGTAGTCGTAGTAAGAAACAAAATAGCTGACCGCGTTATCCGGGAAAAACTCCTTAAATTCACTACAAAGTTGCGCGGCCAAAGTCTTATTGTGTGCCAAAACCAACGTCGGTCGCTGAGTTTGTGCCACCACATTCGCCATCGTAAAGGTTTTACCAGAACCGGTCACACCCAAAAGAACCTGGTTCTTTTCACCCTTTTCAACGTTCTTCACCAACTTATCAATCGCCTGCGGCTGATCTCCAGTTGGCTTAAAAGACGAGACTAATTTGAATTCACTCATAGTTTCTTACTTATATCGGCAAGTCAGCTTACCAAAGGCAAAAGTCGTTTGCAAGTCAAACGGCATTGGGCTATAATCACCTAAAGATATAAAAGTATTACTTTATATTATTAACCCCCCTCCATCATGGCGAAAAAAGGTCCTCTTTACATGATCGCTGTTTGGCTTGTGATCATCGGTGGTCTTAACTGGGGTCTTGTGGGTATTGGTATGCTCGCAGGAACCAACCTTAACGTTGTGAACATGATCCTTGGATCAATTTCATGGCTTGAGGCAGTTGTCTATATTCTTGTAGGGCTTGCAGCTCTCATGAAGCTAGCAATGATGTTCAAAAAGTCTGAGTAAATAAAACACACAGATTGGGAAAAAGCGCTCTAAAAATGAGCGCTTTTTTTCTTATATCAATTTGCCAAATTCTTAAAATTAAAGCACAATTTGATCCTTTTACAAGTATTTTGTATGGATGACCGAGAAAAGGCATTTCTCCAGGAACTTGAAAAGCCAGAAGGCTTAGATTCCTGGAAAAGACGCCCCGAAGACCAACGGGACACATTCATTTCGCTTATGACCAAAAGCAAGGTTATCTCACCTGCCCAGGGATACCTTCTCACCTGGTTACCACAGTCAGAACATTTCACCCTTACAGACTATCTTTGCTTTGCAAAGATTATTAAGTCCATCCGTACCCGTTTGTTAGAAAGGATGGACACAGAAAGGCCTCCTCAATCAGAACCGGCACCCTCAACTGAAAGATCTCCCACCACCATCGCAGAAGAAGAGGTCGATCAATCCGATGAATATTACGACTACGAACTTCTCACAGAAGAAGAAATCACCGACCGTTTTTCCGATCTTGGCATCAATATACAGAAAATCCTTTCAGAATGGCACGATTTCTATTGGAGAAAACATTATGCAGAAAGAGAGATCGGATCCAACTACTCCCTTCCTCTCCCAGACATGACCGAAGAAGCCATGAACGCCTTCGAACGGGCATGGATAAGAGGTGACATTGATACCATCATGATTGATGATTCCCGAATAAAAGATGGAAAAGCTCTCAAATACCTACAAACAAAAACTTCGAGAAAAACAGTTATCACCTGCGATCAGTTCCGTCCAATTTCTCCTGAATCCATGCAGGATTTTTTAGCTGGAAGACTGATCAATCTTAAAAAGGGCGATAAATTAAGCGGAAAAGAACGACGAAAGCTACAACGTTGCTACGAATTCGATGACCTTGATGAACGAGGAGTTCGTTTTGTTGGACTCAAGACAGGCTTTGCGCACATAGATTTTGAACGATTAAGCTTTCCCGAAGCAGCAGACATTTTAGATTTCACCTACACAAACGTCATGGAGTTCGGGACCTGGGTTCGATTCCTTCACTACCTGATCTATAACGGCAATAGCCAGTACGATCAATACCTCGACAACATTTCCCGCATTAAAAATGGGTATTACTATATTGAGCCCGAAGTGCTGCTGAACTCATTCACACCATATGGAGAGTTCGTCACCGCCACCGCTTACCGAAACCGGATAGCCTACCACACAAAAGCAAATCCCAGCTCCGACCCCACCGGCCTGAACACCCACGCCACACCAATCGTTGTCGTCCAAAGCGATTCCCACCCCAACGACGATTATGAAAATGATGATGACATTCCATTTTAGAAAAATGGCCTGCAGCCTCTTTTTTTGATCGTTGGTTACAACTAGAATTAAGATTATACAAGGAAACAAAGAAAAAAATCTCGCAGCCTATAAGCAATAGGTGAAAGATTTTTTTCTACATTTGACGAAGTAGAATCCAATTCTAGCTGCAGCCAGAAGTTGCACCGCAGGCAACACACTTGTAGCACGCCCCATTCTGCACCATCACCATCCCACAACCACTACAAATCGGCGCGCTCTCATTATTCAAAGCCAAAGCCTTGTTCTGTTGCAATTTCATCAACTCCTCCTCAGTCATCGATGTCATAGACACCGCCACTTTCGTCTCCACTTTTTCATAGGTCAGCTCCTCTTTTTGTACTGTCTTTGGTGACTTGTGTTCACGCTCACTCACAATACTCATTTGAGCATCAACAACATCCTTTTCAATACCCTGCTCAACTGGCACCTGCAAAAGCATAGCATTGGTTCCTTCTTCATATGCCCGATCCACCAGGTCAGCATTGTGATATTTCTTCGCAGTCTCTTTTGGAAGGAACTTGAGCGCAAGCCATCGTCCAATGTAATCCATAATCGATTTCACCATTGGGATATCGCGGTTTCCAGTCATTCCAGCCGGCTCAAACCGGGTATGACAGAACTTGCTAACCAAAACCTCAACCGGCACACCATATTGAAGGTTCATAGACATAGAAAGCGCCAACGCATCCATAATTCCAGAAAGTGTTGATCCCTCCTTACTCATCTTCACAAAGATCTCACCAGGCTGCCCGTCTTCATACAGACCAGCAGTCAAATATCCTTCATGTCCGGAAATAGAGAACTTGTGAGTAATACTTCGTCGCTCTGTTGGGAGTTTTCGTCGAAGCGGTTTTTGAACAATCTTTTCAATCACCTGACTCACTGCTTCCGGTCCAACCTCTTCTGCAACAACCTCTTCATCACTAAAGTCAAAGAGTGCAGCATACGCATCATCCGCAGAAGATGTGTTCAAAGGCTGGCTCAACTTGGAAGAGTCACGATAAATCGCGTTACATTTAAGCATAAGCTCCCAACTTTCCATGTATGCCTTCTGAATATCTGCAACGGTGCATTCTTCCGGCATGTTCACAGTCTTTGAAATCGATCCACTAATAAACGGTTGAGCGGCAGCCATTTGTCGAAGATGTCCAACATATGGAATAAACCGTTTTCCTTTCTTTCCACACTTATTCGCACAGTCAAAGACTGGATAATGCTCCTCTTTCAAATGTGGAGCTCCTTCAATAGTCATGGTTCCACAAACATACTCGTTCGCAGCCTCGATCTCTTCATCGCTAAATCCAAGAGCGCTGAGCATATTGAACTCCATATCGTTCAGATCCTGTTCAGACATTCCAAGCGTATCCCGGCAAAAATCCTCTCCAAGAGCAAACTTGTTGAATGCAAACTTCAACTCAAACACTCCAGAAAGTTGTCCATCAATCGCAGCGATCTCTTTGTCGGTAAACCCTTTCGCCTTCAAACTTTCGGCATTGATGTGCGGACATCCCTTCAAAGACGCATGTCCTTTCACATATTTCACAATCGCATCAACCTGCTTTTCATTATAACCAAGAGATTTTAAGGCCGGCTGAAGAGACTGGTTCACAATCTTAAAGTACCCACCACCAACAAGCTTCTTGAACTTCACGAGCGCAAAGTCCGGCTCAATTCCAGTTGTATCGCAATCCATCAAAAGACCAATTGTTCCTGTTGGAGCAATTACTGTCACCTGCGCATTACGGAATCCATGCTTTTCACCCCAGTCCAACGCTCGATCCCAGCAGTTTCGCGCTGCTTCAACCAAAGCTTCTGGAGCATACAAAGGATTGATTCCCTGCGGCACCGCAGTCAAACCTTCATATCGGTCTTTCTCTGTATTGTAAGCCGCACGTCGGTGATTTCGAATCACACGAAGCATGTGATCCCGGTTCTTTTCATACTTTCTAAATGGTCCAAGAATCTTCGCGATCTCCGCAGAAGTAGCATAAGACTCTCCGCAAAGAATCGCTGTCATTGCACCGGTAATCGCATACCCTTCTTCAGAAGTATAAGGGATTCCCATCTGCATCAACAAAGTTCCAATGTTGGCATATCCAAGACCAAGTGTTCGGAAATCGTAGCTCAGTTCCGCAATCTCCTTTGAAGGGAACTGCGCCATCAACACAGAAATTTCCAAAACAATTGTCCAGATTCGCGCACCATGCTTGAACGCTTCAATATCAAACTGTTGTGTTTCCGGATCGTAAAACTTAATAAGGTTCAGAGACGCCAGGTTACAAGCCGTATCATCCAGGAACATATACTCACTACACGGATTACTTCCGTTAATCTTTCCATCCTCCGGGCAAGTGTGCCATTCATTAATGGTTGAATCGTATTGGATCCCAGGATCCGCACAAGACCAGGCTGCATTCGCAATCTTGTCCCACAGTTCCCGTGCCCGGATAGATTTGTAAACACCTCCATCTTTACGATTAACAAGATCCCATTCACGATCCTCTTTCACCGCTTTAATAAAGTCGTTTGGCACACGAACAGAGTTGTTTGAGTTCTGCCCACCAACCGTTCGGTACGCTTCACTTCGGAAATCAGTATCGTAGGTTCTAAAGCTGAACTCTTCCGGCTTCATTCCATCTTCCACCAATTGAAGAACTCTCTTTATATATTTAAGAGGAACAAATTTGCTGTCCGCTTCCCGGATCAACTGCTTCAATTGTGGATTTTTCTCAGGATCAAGTCCATCAGCACATGCTGAATCAACGATCTTCTTCAACTCCTGGTAACAGATGTGTGAACCAGCATTCAATGCCGCCACCTTCTGTTCTTCAATCACCTTCCAGTCAATAAAGTTTTCAATTTCCGGATGGTCCATATCCAAACACACCATCTTCGCCGCACGCCGGGTGGTTCCACCAGACTTAATCGCTCCGGCAGCCCGATCAAGAACCGCCAAAAAGCTCATCAATCCAGAAGATTTTCCTCCACCGGAAAGCGGTTCATTCTCACCCCGAAGTCGGGAAAAGTTTGTTCCTGTTCCACTACCATATTTAAAGAGACGCGCTTCCCGAGTCACCAGGTCAAAAATTCCACCTTCGTTTACAAGATCATCGTTCACACTTTGAATAAAACACGCGTGTGGTTGTGGACGAGTATAAGAGTCTTTCGATTTTGAAAGTTTTCCTGTATCTGGATCCACATAGTAGTGACCTTGTGGGTCACCGGTAATACCATAAGCATGAGCCAAACCGGTATTAAACCATTGCGGACTGTTTGGTGCCGCCATTTGGCCGGTGAGCATATAGTTCAGCTCGTCTTCAAAAGCCTGAGCATCCTCCTTTGAATCAAAATAGTCGTTCTCTTCACCCCAGTGTCGCCAAGTACTGGTCAAACGTCCAACAACCTGCTTTACAGATTTTTCTGGACCAGTAACCACATTTCCATTTTCATCCAAAACAGGTTTCCCATCTTCATCCATTTGAGGCACACCTTTCTTTCGTGAATATTTTTGCGCCAAAATATCGGTAGCCACCTGAGACCATCCTTTTGGCACCTCAACATCTTTCATCTCAAAAACAGTACTTCCATCTGGATTCTTAATAACAGAGGTTCGCTTTTCATACTCATAGTATGAAAATGGATCTTTCCCTTCCTCAGTAAAAAATCGAGGAATTTTAAGACCTTTTTTTGTCCGTTCTTCCAGTGAAAGCGGGAGTTTTTTTTGAGAAGCAGGTGGCATAGCTGTAACGTTAAAGGATGAAAATCGTTCGAAACTTATACATAGTGGGACCCATTTCAGATCTTCACAGACAGGTAAAGAAGAGAGCAAAATACAGGGCACAACCACAAGATATGGGCAACCCTAGAAAGAAAGCCACTACATATAGAACATTCTCCACACTAATAGTTTGCCTCTCATTCGTCAAGAAAAGAGGCCCTCATTCCCTATCTTCGACTTGCGATGTTGAGCAACCTGATTTTTTACTATAAAAATTTGCGATTCGCGAAACATTCTCTCTATAAGATCAACCCATTTACCTTGAAATAAAAAACCGCACAATGATACTATCCTGTGACTTTTACCAGCCCTATGAACGAATCACTCAAGACATACCTCAATTTGAGCAAAAAAATTGCACAAGATGCGGGCAAAATCATGCTTGAAGGTTATAACAAAGACATTTCCTTCAAATTAAAAGGGAAAGCAAATCTCGTAACCGAGTACGATAAAAAAACTGAACAATTTGTCATTGAACAGCTAGAGAAAGGCTATCCCGGCCATTCCATCCTCGGAGAAGAAGGAAGTTCAAAACAGGCAGACCCCAATTATCGATGGATTATCGACCCCATTGATGGAACAACCAATTTCGCGCACAAACACCCATACTTTTGCATTTCAATCGGACTGGAAATCCACGGTGAAATGGCTGTTGGGGTTGTATACGCTCCCATGCTCCAGGAAATGTTTTTCGCATCAAAGGGTGAAGGATCTTTCCTCAACGACAAAAAGCTGAACGTCTCAACAACCAAACTGGAAGAGTCACTTTTGGGAACAGGCTTCAATCCAAGCTTCCCGGAACTCATACACCCGAACATGAAACACTATCAATACTTTATTGACGTGTCTCAAGGCATTCGTCGCTGCGGGGCCGCTGCATTGGATCTTTGCTACACAGCTGCCGGACGGATCGATGGTTTTTGGGAGCTTGCGCTCAATCCCTGGGACATGGCAGCAGGACTTTTAATTGTTCAGGAAGCCGGCGGAACTGTCACCAATCTTAACGGTTCACAGTTCGACATTGAAGAACCATCAATCCTCGCCACCAACGGACACATCCACCAGGAAATGGCAGATTACTTTGCATCAAACTAGAGCTTCATTAGAATCCCAGCTTTTCATTCACAAAAAGAACATGAAACGTTCTTCCCATAAACGCTGGCTCTGAGTTAATAATAAGAAGCTTCGAAAGCACACTTCCTCCCATACCAACGCTCTTCATTCGTTCATCTTCAAGCGGATACACATACTCCTTCAGGCGTGCAATTCCAGAAGATAGATCTGATGTAATTTTCTGAACACCAACCACCAAAAGAACATTCGAAGCCGTAAAAACAAGCGGCGGAAGCTGACTTCCCGAACCAGATGCAATAATCAACTCCCCTGTTTCCGCAACAGCATGAACACTACCGGTAAAATAGTCTGCCACAGATTTCTTCCTCAAAAGCGTTTGTTTTTCCCGATCAGACTCCTCCACAATCTTTTCCTGAAGATTATTCCAGGGATGAGACCCTGATTTCAAAAATTCAATAAACCCAATCTCTTCAAGAGTGCGTGAAGAGCCATTTACAATCGACGCGCCTTCGGGAATCATCTTTTTCAATGCTTCCAGTGCCGCCTCACGATTTTGGTAAAGACTCGATGCTATCCCCCGCTCCTCCAGAGATTTCATGGTTTTTACAACAACCTCTTCAGACGGAAGGGCGATATAAGGAGAATCATTTAAAACAGTATCCTGCATAGTAAAGTATTATAAAATAGAAACTACTTTTTCTTTCCTTTTTCAATGTCCATAACCATTTTTCTCAAAAGCTTGGTCATATAAAGAACATTAACAGAGTAGAAAACCTCTTTTCCCCGGCGCTTATCTTCAACAAGTTCAGACGATTTCAAAACTTTCAGATTTTGCGACACCGCCGGCTGATTCATAGAAACAATTTCAGCAATCTCTCCAACTGTGAGCGGTCCATCCATAAGAGCCTCCAAAATCCGGTACCGGTTTTCATTCCCAATACCTTTCCCAAGGCGCGCAATCTCTTTACATAAATCAGTCATATGCAAATATTAGCATATAAGAATATGTCCACACAACAAAAAATACACTAACTTGCACTCGCCCCCATGTATGCTACATTACTCCGTGCTATAAGCACCCGTAGCTCAGCTGGATAGAGCGCTGGCTTGCGGAGCCAGAGGTCATAGGTTCGACTCCTGTCGGGTGCACCATTTCAGAATAAATCCCAGACGAGCCTCTAGGATTTATTTGATTGGAAATTTTTCTTGTCTCCTTTGGTCATAACAGGACTATCACCCGCAAAAACTGCTTCGACATTACCTTTCAAAAAGGCCTGTCGAACCTCTTCTCCAAAATCCATAGCATTCATATCTGGAAAACGCAGCGTCCCATACCAGGTAGCAAGCCTCTCCACTCCGTCAAGTGTTAAACTATGAATCCCATTACAAACAATGGCATTTCCTTTCACCTTTCCAGTAACACATGAAAGCAAATATTCCGAAGCCGCTTCTACCGTAAGAGTTCCCTTTTCAACTTCCTGATTGCCCGACTTGGCCGGAATCGTATCTCTATCCTCCTCCAGTTCAAGCTGTTTCGCCAAAGGGCTTAAAATTTCAATTCGCGATTCCAAAAGAGCCATACGCCTACGAAGTCTATTCAGCTCAATCTGACTTGCTACAAGCTGATTCTGGGCAGCTCTCCACACCTCTCCACGGATATGACTCACATAAGCTTCATCATCCAACAAAACATTCATTCCCTCATTCAGCAAGACATGATGAATACGACTCTTTTGCATCTCTCTTTCAGGCAAAAGTGAATGCACGCGCCGAACCCCGGACTCTTTTCGATTCCATTTTCGATGGCGATCCCCACCAACAACTATTGCCCCATCTTCGTCCCGCATATCATCAAACCCCTTTTCTGGAGTACCTGCCATAAACCCGAGAGTAAAAGATTGTGAGCCCAATACTATCAAAAATAAAACAGCCCCTCAAGAAGGGGCTGTTTACATGTCAGATTTTTGTCATATCACTAGCGCAAACTTTCAATTGCAGTCTTGCGATCTTCCGCTCCAAAAATATAAGACCCGGCAACTAAAATCGTCGCTCCAGCTTCAACACACAGCTTGGCTGTCTCCCCATTCACACCTCCATCAACCTCAATTTCCAGCTCCGGCTTCATCTTACGGAGTTCGCGAATTTTCTCCAAAGCAACCGGTATAAATTTCTGACCACCAAATCCCGGATTCACACTCATCACCAAAACCATATCAACATCATCCAAAACATGTTTAATCTCTTCAATTGGCGTAGCCGGATTTATAGAAACCGCCGCCTTCACCCCCGCAGCTTTAATCTGCTGAATAACCCGATGAAGATGCTTACAGGCTTCAACATGAACGGTAATACTCGCCGCCCCCGCATCCACAAAATCATCAATGTACTGTTCCGGATGTTCAATCATTAAATGCAGATCCAATGGAAGTTTTGTCTGGATCTTTCGTACAACCGGCGCACCAAGAGTAATGTTTGGCACAAAATGACCATCCATCACATCCACATGTAACAAATCCACATACGGTTCAACCGATGCGATCTCTTCATTCAGTTTCCCAAAGTCTGCCGACAGAATTGATGGTGCGATTTTTACTTTCATGGCTTTATTATACCAAAATCAGGCATCTTTTTCCAGAACTCTCATTCCCGATTCACCAGCAACCACAACCTTCGTCGCCAAATCCAAAAAGAGCCCGTGCTCTACAACTCCCGGCCGAATAGCCAGCATATCTGCCAGAATATAAGGATCCTCCACTCCACCATCACAGAAAAGCTTCACCAGATAGTTTCCATTATCGGTCACAACCGGCTCGCCATCTTCATTCCAGAGCTCTGCCTTACACCCTTCCAAAGACTCATTCATCCATCGGATAGTAGCGCCATATCCAAACTGCACCACTTCAACCGGAATAAAATCACGGGTCCCCAGCTTTTCCACCAACTTGGAATCATCAACAATAATCACCAACTCTTTCGCATGGATCTCTACCATTTTTTCCCGCAGCAAAGCTCTCCCCCAACCCTTCACCAACTGCAGATCCGGATCCACTTCATCCGCTCCATCCACCGCCAGATCAATCACTCCATGCTCATCGATTGTTGAAAGTGAAATTCCCAAACTCTTAGCCTGCTCAGCAGTAGCCTCTGACGTTGGAATTCCAACAATATTCTCAAGCTCACCATTTTTTAGTTTCTCACCAAGCATATCCACAAAAATCTTGGATGTAGAACCACTTCCAAGTCCCAAAACCATCCCACTCCGAACAAATTCCAGTGCTTTTGCTGCCGCCTGCTCTTTGGCTGTCATAAACAAAAATTACGAATGAGATTTACTATCTTTATCCTCATCCTTCTTCCCACCATCCTTTTCAGAATCAACCGGTTTCTCAAGCTTCTTTCCCTCCTGCGTTCCAAAAAACAAAATCCCCAATGATCCCGGCTCTTCTTGATGAACCTTTTCCATTACTTCAAATTCAATTCTTTCATAGCTCGTTTCATCACCGTTAAAAATTCCAAGCTCCACACATTGATACCCTTTCTCCTTCAAAAAAGCGATCACCTCTTCACGGATTTTATGCGCCTTTTTATCCCCTCCTATATATATGTGTTGTTTTTCTTCTGACATACGAATTGTTAAAGATTAATAAGCCTCAGAAACAGATTTCTTCTTATGAACATTGTGCATTGTCTTGGAAAGAAGTGGTGCCACAGAAAGAACAGTCAGTTCCGGGAACATTTTTTCCGGAGTAAGAGGGATGGAGTTCGTCACCACAACCTCTGCGAACTTCGCCGCCTTCAAACGACTTACAGCCGGATCAGAAAAGACCGCATGAGTCGCCGCCAGATACACATCTTTATTGGCTCCACGTTTTAACAAAGCCTCTTTCGCGTTCACCACTGTCCCGGCGGTATCCACAAGGTCATCAAAAAGGATACAGGTTTTGTCGGTAACATCTCCAACCACCTGCGTCACTTCAGAAACATTGTGTGCAGGACGTGTTTTGTGCAAAATCGCCAACTCAGCACCAAGCAGATCAGCAAAACGCTTCGCCATTTTTGTCGCTCCCGCATCCGGTGCAACCACCACAAGATCATCCAGCTTCTTCTTTTTAAAGTATGACGCAAAAAGCTTATAACAACTTAAATTATCAACAGGAAAATTAAAAAATCCCTGTTCCTGGTCAGAGTGCAAACTAATGGTCACCACATGATCCGCTCCCGCAGCACTCAACAAATCCGCGATCAACTTGGCGGTAATCGGTTCACGAGGAGTCGCCACACGATCCTGACGCGCATACCCAAAATACGGCATCACAATATGGATCCGCTCAGCAAAAGATCGCTTCAAAGAATCAATCAAAATAAACAGTTCCATCAAATCTTCATTCACCCGGTCTGTACACGTTTGAATAATATAAACATCCGATCCACGAACAGTCTGCTCAGCCTTGGCATAAATCTCGTTACTCGCAAAACGTTTTAAAACAATCGGCTCCACCTTCACCCGCAATAGTTTAGCGATCTCTTCAGCAAGTTCCGGATGAGAAGAACCAGAGAAGATCTTAAATGAGTTCGAAAGCATAGCCATAATGTTTGAAAGTTGTCACGATCATAGCAAAGCGCTAACCACAATTCAAACCGACTTCAAGCCACATATACAGAATATAAATTTTATGGTAAAATATACGGATGTTATAAAATCACAATGCCCTCTACAAAAAAGAATATCGTTATTATAGGAGGTGGACTGTGCGGACTAAAAGTCGCCACCGAACTGAGCAAAAAGCTCAAACAAACACCGGAAACCTCCAAACACTACCGTCTGGTTGTGGTGAACGACACCAATGTTCACGTCTATCACTCAGACCTCTATGAGATTGCTTCGGCCTACAATGAAAAAATCACACAGGCCTGCTTAACCGCGCTCGAAGATTCTGTCTGCATCAAAATCACCGATGTCGCCAAAAAATCCGGCTTCACTTTTTATCGCGACCGCGTCACAACCATTGATACAGAAACAAAAAAAATCACCTTAAAAAAAAGAGAGACACTCGATTATGAATACCTGGTCGTTGCGGTCGGAAGTGTCACCAACTATTACAATATCCCCGGCATTGAAGATCACTCATTCCCTCTCAAAGAGCTCACCGACGCCCTGACCATTAACTGCCACCTGGATCAACTCTTTCAGGAAAGAGCAGAGAAAAAGAACGACGAAAAAGTGTGCATTGCCATTGGCGGTGGTGGAGCAACGGGTATCGAATTTTCTTGTGAATTGATTGGATTCCTGAACAAACTCTCAAAAAAATACTCTTTCTCACGCAAAGATGTTGATCTTTCCATTATTGATGGTGGATACGAATTCTTAAAACTTGGAAAAAAGCCGAACCAAATTGTAAAAAAACGTCTGAAAAAGCTTGGCATTAAACCAATGCAGGGAACCTATATAAAAGGATACGAAAACGGCAACCTGATTCTGGAAGATAAAAAAACAAAAAAAACTTCCACTCAAAAAAATGATGTCCTCATTTGGACAGGTGGAATCAAAGCCAATCCTCTGCTCCAATCTTTTAGCAAGCTCAACAAATATGGTGAACTGGATGTCAACGAAATGCTGGAATGCACAGCTTATCCAAACATATTTGCCGGCGGAGATAATGCCACTATCACTCATCCAAAAACCGGTGAATTCATTCCAAAAACCGGACAGTTCGCTGCTCAGGAAGGAAAAATTATTGCCTATAACATCTGGGCTGACATCAACAAACAGTACAAAAAACAGTTCAAACCTCTCCTCAAAGGATACCTTGTCCCGCTTGGAGGAAAAAGATACATGTTCATTCGCGGGAACATTGTATTCAGTGGAATAATCCCTTTCCTTATGAAGAAGGTGCTTGATATAATGTACTTTAACTGGTACATGCCGCTGACAACAGCAGTAACGCGCATCTTTACCAAGGAAAAAATATTCGTCCAAAATGACTAATATTCGGGATGCAGAAGGATACATTTTTGACCTCGATGGCACCCTGGCAGTAAGCCAGCATTTTCACTTTGAAGCGTATCGGCAGCTCTTTGCCGAAAACGGAATTGAATACTCATTAAAAGATGATGTTTCCCTCTACAACGGACAGGGATCAGAAAAAATTATCCCTCACATTTTTGAAAAACACGACCAAAAACTCTCAACCGATCAGGTTCGTGAAATGATTATGCGCAAACGCAACATCTACAAAGAGTTGATTGAAAATAGCGAAATTCAACCAGTCCCGGGAGCGGAAAAATTTTTGAATATCCTTTCCGCTGAAAAGAAAAAAATTATTGTTGCTACCGGCAACCGCCTGGAACCATCGAAAAAAATTCTCAAAAAGATTGGGCTGGAACAGTTTTTTAAAAACATTATTTCCGTAGAGGATGTAAGTGAGCCCAAACCATCGCCAGAAACATTCCTGCTCGCCATGAACGAATTAGGATTAGAGCCGAAGCAGTGTATAATATTTGAAGATGCCGTGAGCGGGGTACGTGCAGCAAAAGCTGCTAACATGTATTGCGTTGGCATAACCACCAGCACAGAAAAAGAACGATTAGCTCACGCAGGTGCGGACAAAATCATCGCCGACTACACAGAACTCCTGTCATAACAAAATAAAATCTAACCTTCAAATCATGCCGAAAACCAAAGCAGCAGCAAAGACTAAAACGACACGAAAAACATCCCGAAGAAAAAAAACTCCCACCAACAACGCCGCTGCAATCGCATGGTTAGAAAAATACATCCGCTATACCGACTACCTTGGTGCCGCTCAACTCTATCTCAAAGAGAACCATCTTCTTGAACGCGAGCTGGAACAAAAACACATGAAAGAACGCATCCTTGGACACTGGGGAAGCGTGCCAGGACAAAACTTTCTCTACGCACACCTCAACTACCTGATTTCAAAAAAGAAGTGCAGCATGCTCTTCATTGCCGGACCGGGACACGGAGCACCAGCCGTTTTGGCCAACCTTTTTGCCGAAGGAACCATGGGCGAAGTGTATCCAAAAATGTCTCGCAATCACAAAGGTGTGTGCAACCTCATTCACGACTTTAGCTGGCCAGGAGGATTTCCAAGTCACACCAATCCCGGAACACCAGGATCCATCTGCGAAGGTGGCGAGTTGGGATACTCACTTTCAACCGCGTACGGCGCCGTGATGGACAATCCAGAACTCATTGCAACCTGCGTGGTCGGAGATGGAGAAGCAGAAACCGGACCAATGGCCGCCGCATGGCACAGCAACAAATATCTGGATCCAAAAACATCTGGAGCAGTCTTGCCAATCGTTTTGGCCAACGGATACAAAATCACCAGCCCGACCATTTACGCATCCATGAGTGATAAAGAACTCACCGACCTGTTCCACGGATACGGATATCAGGTTCGCATTGTCCGCGACCTCAAATCGAGCGAGCACAATCACAAAGACATGATTGACGCACTAGAATGGGCGTACGGAGAGATCACCAAAATTCAAAAAGATGCCCGCACCAAAAAAGTACAACCACTCAAACCAAAGTGGCCGATGATCGTGTACCGATGTTTGAAAGGATGGGGCGGAGTCAAAATGATGGATGGCAAAAAAATTGAAGGGATGTTCCACTCACATGGAATTCCTGTAAAAGATCCGCAAACCAACGAAGAACATTTCCAACTCGTGAAAAAATGGCTGGAAAGCTACAAGATTGGAGAACTCCTCAACGACAAAGGTGAACCAAAACCAGCAGTTTTGAAATACGTTCCAAAAGGCGATCTGCGCATGGGGAAAAATCCTCACACTTACGGCGGACACCGTCGCAAAGAACTCAAACTCCCAGACCCAAAGAAGTACGAAATCATCTGCCAGCAAAAAGGATGCCAGGCTGTTGCCAGCAACACCACCGTCGCATCCGAATACTTCCGCGACATTTTCAAACTCAACAAACGGAACAAAAACTTCCGCTTCTTCTGCCCGGATGAAACCGAATCCAACAAATTCCTCAAACTGTTCGAAGTCACCAGCCGCGCTTTCATGTGGCCGGTAAAATCGTACGATGAAAATCTGGCACCAGACGGGCGCGTGATGGAAATGCTTTCAGAACACACCCTCATGGGATGGCTGCAAGGATACCTGCTCACCGGACGCCACGGATTCTTCGCCACCTACGAAGCCTTCGCCATGATCATCGCCAGCATGGTCGACCAGTATGCCAAATTCGTGAAACAAGCCATGAAACACAAGTGGCACAAACCGTACTCATCGCTCAACTTCCTCCTTACCAGTGTGGGATGGCGACAGGAACACAACGGCTACTCACACCAAAACCCAAGCTTCGTCAGCAACGTTTTGGAAAAACACGGCGACTTCTGCAGCGTCTACTTCCCTGCCGACGCCAACAGTTTGAACGTGATTTTGGAAGACTGTCTGAACCGAACCAACAGCATTAACCTGATCGTTGCCGGAAAACAAATGATGCCACAATGGCTCACCGTTGCTCAGGCGAAAAAAGAGGTGAAAAACGGAATCGGTATTTGGGATTGGGTCGGAAAATCTGCCGCAAAAAATCCAGACGTGGTATTCGCCGCTTCTGGTGATGTGATGGTTGCCGAATGTTTAGCTGCGATCGAACTCCTCAAAGACAAAATCCCATCCCTCAAGAGCCGATTTGTGAATGTTTCAGAGCTGACCGCTCTTGGACTTGGTGATGAAAAGAAGAGCCTGCTCGCGCGCCGAAGCTTTGAAAAATACTTCACCAAAACCAAACCAGTCATCTACAACTTCCACGGATACGTTGGTGCGATCCGCAACCTACTCTTCCCATACGAAGGTCACCACCGATTCTCAATCCACGGATACCAGGAAGAAGGAACCACAACCACTCCATTCAACATGATGGTCTGCAACAAAACCGATCGCTACAACCTGGCCATCGACGCGCTTGAACGCGTGAGTGAGCAGAACAAACAACTCGCCAAAAAAGCCAAACCAGTCATCCGCTTCTGCAAAAACATGCTCCGCAAACACGCGCGCTACATCCAAAAACACGGCCAAGACATGCCAGAAGTCCTAAACTGGGAGTGGAAGATGTAAAGGTTTCACCATGAAATTCTACCTCTCTTCCTACAAAATTGGTGACGATCCACAGCAGCTCAAAAACCTGCTGCCCAAAAATTGCAAAGCAGTGTACATATCCAACGCACTCGACTTTGCAAAACCGGAAAGTCAAAAAAAGCATGAGGATTGGGATCTTCGTGAACTGAAAGCGATTGGCATTGATGCTAAACCACTCGACCTCCGCGACTATTTTGGCAAAAAGGATGATCTTTCATCAAAGCTGCAAGATATTGATCTCTTTTACATTAGCGGTGGCAATGTTTTTGATCTCCGCCTCGCCATGAACTTAAGTGGGTTCGATGAAATCCTCCAGTCCCTCCTTTCAACCAAAAAAATCTACGCTGGCTATAGCACTGCCGTTTGCGTTCTTTTGCCAACCCTCAAAGGGTATCACATCGTCGATGAACCAAACCTGAAAACCTATGGTGAGCACGAGACCATTTGGGACGGACTTGGCATAATCAACTGGATGTTCGCACCTCATTTCGAATCCGATCACAGCGAATCAGCTGACATTAATAAAGAAATTGCCTACTACCAAAAACACGGCATGAAGTACAAAGCGGTGAGAGATGGAGAGGTGATCATCCTTAAACAGTAACCAACAACTCTTTCACAGAAATTCCACTTCGAATTGGATCTTCAATGAATGCTCCTTTCTTAAAGTAGGTTTTATACGCTCTAACTTCTTTCAAATCCTTCACAACATCCACTTTATTTCCAATAAAAGCCAGTGCACACATGTCTGGTACAGACAAAGCAAAGCCACTATGGCGCTTCAAAATATGCTTCATGCCAAAACTACGATGATCCTTATCCCAATTTCCACTTTGATGGTGCGGATTATTTAAAGCAGGAATAAAACCCAAACCAGACACACGAATATAATCATTGCGATCAGGATTTTTAAACTGCCGACTATCGCTGACACCATAGTCAAACCAACAAATCGATCCAGCACTCACCCCACACATTACCTTTCCAGACTGATAAGCCTTTTTCAACGATTTATCAACTCCCAATCTTCTCCACAGATTCATCATCTTCAATGTATTCCCACCACCAACATAAATGATATCAGCCCAGGCAATCTTTTCTTGAAACGATTTTTTTGATTGATCATCTGAATATAAAAGCAGACTTTGCACATCACATCCAAAGCCTTTCTCAAAAGTTTCATTGATCTTTGATATATAAACAGATGAATCATCAGTCGCCGTTGGCACAAACAAAAAATTCGGTTTTGGCCTGCCAGAAAGCTCGATCAACTTTTCATTAATTTCTTTTATATCAGCAGGATTATCCTTCGGACCATATCCGCCGATTGCTACAATTTTCTTTTGAAGGTTTTTCATAAGATTATCGTACAGAAATGAAAAAAATTATCTACAGATAATCTCTGCCCCTTATTATAAAAAAGCTGACCATGGTGGGGGCAGCGGGCGCCACCCAGGACTTGTCAATCCATGGGTGAGGAGTTCGACTCTCCTTGCCTCCACCACTGGTTAGCGGCTATAATAAAGAAGACAAGTCCTGGGTGCCTACTGCAAAAACCTCGCCTTCACCGGCGAGGTTTTTCATAAAACAAGATAATCCAAGCAACCAAATAAAGGCGACAGATCCAAGGCGGAGGAAAATTTTGATCCGCAGCGTATTCAAAAATACGTGAGGAATCAAAATCTTTCCGACAACGCAGGAGCTGGCCCTTTATTTGGTTGCGCTTTCAATCTTCTCCGCAATGCCAACACCGTCGAGTCCATACTTCCGATAAACATCATCCACCTTCCCCGACTCCGCAAACCCATCCATCCCCAACCGCAAAACTTTCATCGGATAGTGCGTCGCCAATGTTTCACAAACAGCAGAACCCAAACCACCAATAATCTGATGATCCTCCACTGTCACAACATGGTTCACAGCCTTCGCACACTCCACAACCAAATCCTCATCAAAAGGCGCAATCGAAGACATATTCACAACCATCACCGACTTCCCTTTCCGCTCCAGAATTTCCGCAGCATCTAAAGCTGTATGCATAGTGGTTCCGATCGCAAAAATGCACACATCCGTCCCCGACTTATAAATATTCCCTTTCCCAAAAACAAACTTGTGCTCTTTGTCGTACAGATTTGGCAAAGGCAAATGCATCAAACGCAAATACGTTGGTCCATAATCGAGCATCATCATCTCCACAGCCTTCTTCGCCTCTTCAGCATCAGCAGGACAGACCACCTTCATTCCCGGAATCGATCGCATAAGCGAGATATCTTCCAGGGGTTGATGTGTCGCCCCTTCCTGACTATTCAAAATTCCAGTATGAATCCCCACAATTTTCACATTCAAAGGTGTCGCGCTCAAATAGTTCCGGATCGAATCCCACCCTCGTCCAGTCACACTAATTCCATATCCACACAAAAAAGGGATCTTCCCGCGAACAACAAATCCGCTCGCCGCCGCAATCATCGCCCGCAAACTATTCCCAAACGGGAAATGCCGATCCGGATGCTCTTTGTCGAACGTTGCCAATCCCAGCGGCGCCGCCACATTCGCACTCAAAATTACAAAATTCTTATACTTCCCACCCAGCTTCACCAATGACTCAGTAAAAGCTTTCTCGGTTGAAATCTGTTTTTCAGGATTAAATCGCATACAAAAAAATCATCAACTATTACCACGAATAAACTCCACCCTGTCCCCAATCTCAATACCAAAATGATTCGTCTCAAGTGAGCCAATTTCAAGCACATACTTCGCCGGAAACTTGGAAGGATACGTCAGACACCTTTCCCGCTTACACGGCTGCGCCCGCTTCACAATGTGAACAATGTAACCCTGGTCATCAACAAAAATCATATCCAGAGGAATCAACGTATTCTTCATCCAAAAAGCCACAACCGCCTCTTCATCAAAAATAAAATACATCCCATAACCACGATCCAGCGACTCACGGAACATCAATCCCTGCATCCGCTGATCCTGTGTTTCCGCAACCTCCACATTAAACGGTACCGGCCCATCATCGGTATGAATCACGACCGTACTCCAGTTCACCGGCTGCTCCTCTTCAAAAACATTAACAGCATATTTACCCCGAACCCGATTAACCGGAATATAAGGATTCTCAAAATGCCTGGAATCCAGACTCTGTTCCCGATTATCCCCAAGCACAAAAAACGTTCCGGCAGGCACATTATAGGTTTGTGAAAAATCGTCCACATACCGGGAAACTCCCGGAACAGACGTTGTGTCCGCAACCAGATACGGCTCCTTTAAAAACTCATCATTCACATAAACTCCATTCGAACGAATCTGTATCTCTTCTCCAGGCAATCCAATAATCCGCTTCACATAAAAATAGTCAGGATCATCTTCCAGCGAGAACACCACAACATCTCCACGATCATACTCATCAGCGTTCCAAACCGGCTCCACCAAAAACACATCTCCATTGTGCAATGTCGGCTCCATTGATGGACCATCCACAACAAATGAACCTCCAAAGAGCAACTGCAACGACAACAGACCTGAAATAAGAGAAAAATGAGACATTATGATGGATGATTATACGATTTCAATTGCGCTTCCAAAGCCGGCAACGCCGCCGACATCTCCTGATCACTCAAAACCTCTGCATGATACGACGCTTTTCCTTCCGCGAACGCCACACCCTTCCCCTTCACCGTCCGGCAGATCAAAACCGTCGGCCGCCGCTGAATCTCCAGCCCACGTTCAATCCCAATCAAAAGATCCTCAAAATTATGCCCATCAATCACATGAATACTCTTCCATCCAAACCCCTCAAACTTATCGGCAATCGGCTCCACCGTCACGGTTGTCCGCAGCGATCCATCCATTTGCAGCCCATTGTAATCCACCAACACAATCAAGTTATCCAGTTTGTAGTGATGCGCCAAAAGCACCGCCTCCCAAAACTGCCCATCCTGAAGCTCTCCATCTCCAACCAAACAAAAAACATTCCACGGCTGCCGCTCGGCCTTCAGAGCCATCGCCAAACCAACCGCCCCGGCAAAACCAAAAGCCGGACTCCCGCTACACAGCGTAATTCCTGGAATCTTTTTAGACGGATACGCCTGCAACATACTATTCACCTGCCGAAAATCGGCCAATTCCTCTTTATTAAAAAACTCCAGATCCGCCAAAACCGTATAAAGCGCCGGACTGGCATGCCCTTTCGACAGAACAAAATAGTCCTGCTCTTCGCTCCCAGGCTTTTCCGGATCGTATCGCATCACCTGTCCACGCGGTAACTGCCCATAATAAAGCGCCACCAGCATCTCCACCACCGACAAACTCCCACCCAAATGCCCAGACTGCGCATTATGCAGCATCCGCAGCAAATCAATCCTCAGCCGCACCGATGTCTTCTCCAAAAATCGCAGATGTTCAACAAACGATTCGATAGTCGCCATATTTCTTAATCATGGAGATTTACTATAAACGTATCGGAGCACGTAGACAAGAGCTCTCCAATCGACTTTTTTAAGATTGGATGGACAAAATCCGGCGCAATTTCGTTAAGCGGAACCAGTACACTCTTCCGGTCCGCAATTCCATGATGTGGAATCTTCAATTCCGGCTTATCCATAACCATATCTCCGTAAAAAAGGATATCGATATCCATAGTTCGCGGGCCCAGATGAATCTTCTTCACACGCTTCAACGCCCGTTCAATCGCCTGCGTGGCCTGCAAAAGCTCTTCCGGGGAAAGTTCAGTCTCCCCTTCCACCACCATATTAAAAAACCAATCCTGGTCCAGATAACCCCATGGCTCTGTCTCATAAATCGATGACGAACGCACAATCTTCACACCCCATCGCTCCAAAAGCACCAGCGCCTCCTGCAAATTCCTCCCCCGATCCCCCAAATTCGAACCCAGACCCAAATACACTTTTTTCATTATTGTCCGTTATAAACCACTTTCGACGTGGGCGTCTCCCACAAAACCACTTCATGCAGTCGCAATGTCTTATTCAAATCAGATGTATCCACATCCGCATCCTCATCTTCCAACAGCTTTCTAATCTCTTCAGCCATGTTCGGATCGTTCAACTCATCCTTTAAATGATTGGAAAGATCGCTCAGCTGATCCCAAATCCACACAGCAAGCCGCTCTGCGGAAGGATTTTCCAATACATCATTCAAAAAATGATGATCCAGTCGTTCCAAAACCTGCCGCTTCACAATTCGCTTGAGCAAAACAAAATCAATAACCATTCCATTACTGTGCACATCGCCTTCCAGCGTCACCTCTAATGTATAGGTATGACCATGAACCCGCTCACACTTACCGTAATAGTTGGTGAGCTGATGAGCCGCATCAAACGTAAAAATTTTGGTTACCAGCATATTGTTTAAGTCGATTGAATCGCGTGGACCATGTCCACCACCCGACGCGTTTCCTTCACATCGTGCGCGCGAATAATAGCAGCTCCATTCCAAACCGCAATTGCAGCTGCGGCCAGACCGCCCTCCAGGCGTTCATGCAAAGGAACATCCAATGTTTTTCCAATAAACGATTTTCGTGAAGCTCCAACTAAAATCGGGCAATCCAGACTCTCCAGCTCCTTCAAACGTTTCAACAGTTGCAAACTATAAAATGGCTCACTACTCACAAACGCACCCATCCCCGGATCCACAATCAAACGATCCCGTTTAATTCCCGCCTTCTCCGCCACAGCAATCCGCTCTTTCAACAAACGCTTCACCGAATCCACCACATCGTCATACTGCACATCCTCATTCGTCGTCCGCGGCGTCTCATCTTTGGCATACATCAATACCACCGGACATTTATGCCCTGCCAGACTTTTCGCCATCTCATCATCACCACGCAATGCCGTCACATCGTTCACCATATCCGCGCCCACCGTTAACGCATGTAAAGCCACCTGATGTTTATACGTATCCACCGACAAAAGCACATCCGTCTTATGCCGCAACTTCTCAAATACCGGAATAACACGCTCCAACTCCTCTTTCACATCCACGTCATTTGAGCCCGGACCAGTCGATTCCCCGCCAATATCAATAATATCCGCGCCTTCCTCCACCATTTGCAACGCCCGATCGACCGCATTATCAACATCCATAAACTTGCCACCATCAGAAAAAGAGTCAGGCGTCACATTCAAAATCCCCATTACCAGAGGTCCCTTATCAAGTTTGTTTTGTAGCGTGCTCATGAAATGCTGCCATTAAGTTCTTGGTGATCGATCCCGGACGACCATTCCCAATCTTCCGACTGTCCACTCTTTTCACCGGAATCATTCCCTTCACCGTGCTCGTAATAAAAACTTCGTCCGCATTATACAGCTTTCGCTTTGTAAAATCGCCCTCTTTCACCTTCACCCCCAATTTCCGCGCAAGTTTTACAATCAAACCACGGGTTATCCCAGCCAAAACTCCTTTTTTAGGCGTCATAAGAACACCATTTTTCACCATAAACAGGTTTGAAATCGACCCCTCCTTCACCCATCCATTCTCCACAAAGATTGCTTCAAAACAATCAGCCTTATCCGCAGCCTGCCGCGCAACAGTCATCGGCAACAAACTCGTGCTCTTCACCATTGGCAAACATCGCGCCCAATCAACCGTCATAACATCCACCCCCTTCTTATAAAAAGACTCATCCAACTCTTTCAATCGCTCCACCACAATCACAACAACCATTTTTTCCGCCTTCCCAAATGCAAATCCATTCTGCCCACGCGTCACCTGAACCCGAATTCTTGACTCCTTAAAACCATTTTTCTTCACAGTTTTTTCAATCCATTGCTCAATTTTTGTTGGATCAAAAACATCAGTCATCCCCAAAGTCCGCACAGAAGACTCCAGCCTTTTCATATGTTCCTGCAGCTGAAAAACCTTGCTACCATACGTCCGCAACGTCTCATACACACCATCCCCATACAAAAACCCATGATCAAAGACCGAAATCTTTGCCTCACGGGCTTGTATCAATATCCCATCAATGCAAACAAACATGCAGTTTTCTTAATACAACTCTGGCGGAAGAATTATAGCATGTCGTTGTATTTGTTCTTTTGTCTCGAACTGTTCACGGTCAATATCCTTCATGATTTCGTTCATATCAACAATCTGCGTTGGCTTGTTATCCTCTTCATCGTCCCAGTCCAAATCAATAAAAATATCATTGGAGTCGGATTTTCCCGGTTCTGTATCCTTTGCAGGAGGAATCGTAGAATCTTCTTTCATAAAAAGTGAAAAATTAATGACAAGATCACCAAGTATTGTACCCCTCTGGAATAAAAAATCAACCTCCAGCTTAGTCAAGCACTGCACGGAGTGCTTCAATTTTGTCAAGTGTCTCCTGATACTCCTTTTCTGGATCCGAATCGATCACAATCCCTCCCCCCGCATGAAAGTGAACTTTCCCATCTTTATGGAGCATGGTCCGGATCAAAATATTAAAGTCACTTTCACCCAGAAAACTAATAAATCCCGCCGAACCCGTATAGACACCGCGCTTAAAATCCTCCAGTTCATCAATAATTTCCATCGTTCGCTTCTTTGGACAGCCGGTAATAGACCCACCAGGGAAAAGAGCCTGCATCAAATCAAAAAAAGTTCGCTTCTTATCAAGCTTCCCACTCACCCGCGAAACCGTATGAATCACATGTGAATAGTGTTCAACATCACGATGCGACTGCACTCCAACCGAACCAACTTCACACACTTTCCCCAAATCGTTTCGTACCAGATCAACAATCATAGAAAGTTCCGCGTCATCTTTAACCGAATCAATTAGTTCCTGAGTATTTTTCTCATCTTCCTGCGGATTTCTCCCACGGGCAACTGTCCCCTTTATTGGCCAGGATTCAACTTTCATCCCCCGTTTTCGGAGTAAAAGTTCCGGCGAACAGCTCACAATCTGAAAATCCGGATAGTCAAAATAGCAGGCAAATGGTGACGGATTCTGCTGAGCCAATCGCTTATACACCGTCCATGGATCAAGTGAACAATCACCACTAAACCGCTGTGAAAAATTTACCTGATACGTATCTCCACTCTTCAAATACTCCTGAACTTTTTTCACTTTCCTTATATAGGTTTCCTGACTCACATTCGAACTCAACATCCCCATAGAGCCCTTTCTCGCGAACGGGATCGGCTTTTCAAGATCACGCTCCATCTCATCCAGTTTTCGTTGAGCCGCAACATCCGTTTCTGCAATAGCCAAAAAGTAGATCTGATTCTCCTCATGATCAAAAGCGATCACCTTATCATACATGCCAAAAATATAGGATGGGATACCCACATCATCGAAAACTTTCTGATTCACTCCCACAAATCGACATCCATAATCGTAACTCACATACCCTGCCGCCCCACCACAAAAAGGTACAGGCGATTGAGCCTTCAATTCAAACTTTTCCAGCATCTCCAAAACGGGCCACTCCTGCCCTTTCTCCAAAATCTGCGCTTTCGATCGGGGCTCTCCAAAAAAATCTTTCAACTGCAAAACCTGAACCATCTCACGATCGATAGCGTCCATCCACAAAACCGCAAACGGATCATACGCCACATACGAATACCTTCCGTGCTTCCCGCTCTCCAACAAACACGCGTATTCACCCTGCACATGATCAAAAAAAGCCTGGGGCGTTTGCCCCTCTTGTAGAGATTGCCGCCGATATTCCAGCCTCACAAATGGCATGTATTCCGGATAAAGTCCAGTTTACTCACGCTCGTCTTCTGTATAGACGTTCACGAATTCACTCTTATCGTATGAGAAGATTTCATCTGGATTAAAGAAGCGTGGAACCTCTTTCATCGCGGTTTCAACAGAATCTGAAGCATGAACAACATTACACGCCACACTCATAGCCAGGTCACCACGGATAGAACCAGCTTCCGCTTCGCGGGCTTTGGTAATTCCACAAAGAATTCGCACAGCCTGGACAACTTCCAATCCTTCCAGACAGATGGCAATTACTGGAGAGCTCTGCATAAACTTGCTCACTCCCGGGAAAAATGGCTTATCCGCAATATGCGCATAATGTTCACGCAAAACCGCCTCATCAAGTGACATCATCTTCATTCCGACAACCTTCAAACCTTTTTGCTCAAACCGCTTCATCACCTCACCCACCAAACCTCGCTGAATCCCATCTGGCTTAATCAGAACAAGAGTCTTTTCTTTAATTCCATCAAATACAAGTGCCATAGTTATGTTTCTTAAATAATGATCGCGGAAATGATACTAGAAGATTTAACACTCCTCAAGCGTCAAACACTTTGCACCTCCTCCTGACTTCAAAAATTCACTCAGATCAACCCCCTCAACTTTCAAACCTCTCTGCTCAATCGCCTTCCCAAGCTCATGAGAAAAACCATCTCCCATAACAACAGTCTTTCCAATCACCACCAGGTTCGGAGCCAAAACAAGATCGTCCTGCTCATTCGTATAAATCACATCAGAAAAAGTGGATTCTATAAGGTCTATCTCTTCAGAACCAAAAGCCGCCCGGCTCACCACCACCGAATCCTCATTCAACGGACCAAAACAGGTATCCAGATGATAAAATTTATCGTTGGATAGAGCCAAAGGATAAACCTTCTTTCTAGACATCCCAGCCAATTTCTTCATCGCATTTTTTGTTGTCCTTTTTCCATAACCCATAAAAAGAGCATCTTTTCCATAAGGAATCGTATCTCCCTGGCCCTCAAAAATCACATCACCAGGCAAAGTCACCACTGTTCGATTCTGTTTCTGGAAAAAATCTGCGGCATGCCCTGCCTCCGGCTTCCGAACATCATACCGAAAATTTGCCTGCAAAAAGACATCCCCTTCCAGATGACCACAATTCGCCGCAAAAGTCATATCTGGCAAACCAGGCTGAGCCGGCATCTCAAAAACTCTTGCCTCCAACTGCTCATACACACGTTTCAACGTTTGCCACTGACGCATCGCCAACTCCTTATCAACCGGCACATCAAGATTCATATAAGGATTAATCGCGTACTCCACATCAAAATATTCGGGAGGACACATGAACAAAGTCCGACTCATAGTGAAAGAAAGAAAAAAGTTAAGATCGAAATCTACTCAAATTTCAATAACTTCGCAAATCTTTCTTCATCGTCATATGGTCCAATAACAGACAAAAACAGCTTGTCCTCCTTAAAAAGATCCTTGGCAACACGCTGCAAATCCTCAACCGTTACTTTATCCACTTCCTCAAAAATCTTTTCCATCAACATCTGCTCATCATAGAGAACTTCGTATTTCCCAAGCAGGTGTGCGTACTCCTCACTATCCTCCAGACGAAGAATCAACTTCCCCTTCAGGTACTCCTTTGCTTTATGCAGCTCCTTTTCATCAACAGGATTGTCTACCACCTCTTTATATTCCTTTAGAATAGCGGTAATAGCCTGATCGATTCCATCCACAGAAACACCCGCATTGGTAGAAACCGTTCCAGTGTCGCTATAATCATCACTCGAAGTACTAATGTAGTAAGCCAGTCCCTGACGCTCACGCACAGAAAGGAACATTCGCGAACTCATATTTCCACCCAAAACAATCGTGAGCATCTTAAGCGCATAATGGTCTGGATGCCTTTCCGGATAACCAGGAACTCCAAGCATCAGATGTCCTTGTTCAGTCTTCTTATTTCTTAGTCGCACAGATTTTTCCCGTGGCAAATCCTGAACCGGATGAGCCTGATACTGTTTTTTCGTATCTTTGAATTGAAAAAGGTTCTTGATCTTCTCAACCACCTGATCGTGATCCACGTCTCCCGCGACAGAAATTACAATATTATCCGGCGAATAAAGCTTTTCTTCATAAGCAATAAAATCTTCCCGGGTAACCGAATGAATCACCTCTTTGGTCCCAACCTGATCCCATCCCATTGGCTGATCGCCATACACCAACTCTTCAAAATCCCATCCAATCTGCTGCATTGGCGTGTCCTGATACATATTATACTCCTCCATAATCACACCACGCTCCCGATCAATCTCTTCCGGATCAAACTTTGAATTCAAAAGCATGTCTGCCAAAACATCCAAAGCCGTATCCTGATTTTTGGATGCCACTTTTACATAATATCCAACATACTCCTTCCCCGTGAACGCGTTAAAACTCCCTCCAACACTATCAATCGCTTCAGAAACCTCTTTCGTATTTGTATATTTCTTGGCTCCCTTAAAGAACATATGTTCCAGAAAGTGAGAGAGCCCATTAATCTCCTTTGTTTCATAGCGTGATCCTGCACCCACTAAAATCAAAACTGTAACAGCCTGTGTACTCTCAAGAGACTTTGTCACTACCCGCAAACCATTATCAAACGTCGTTTTTTTATACATAAAGAGAAATTAAAAATCCAAACACCGGTAGTCTACCACAAGCGAAACGGTCGCCAAAAAAAGAAAAAACTGATACCGTTAGAGTGCTATTTCTTAGACAAAAATTATGAAATTTTCACAAATACTGATTATAGGAATGCTGGCAACAGTCGTAGCAGGAGGCTGCGCTGCTCAACCGGATTCCCAGGAGCAAAACGATTCACAAAGCACAGCATCATCAAACCAGCCACTCATCGATCCAAACGACCCCGCCCGACGCTTCGAAAACGAATATTTCTCACTCAGTCTTCCCGCACCAGTAGATAAAAGCACCGATAGAGCCATCGTCCCTAAAAATGAAGGTGATTTTGAAAGGATCAATTTCATGGTCGAACAAAAAGAAAACGAAAAAAGTCCCTTTGATATCGAAAGTGAAAGAAACTACACCATTTGCAGTCAATCTGAGCTTTGTGGGGTTATGGCCAACAATGTTGATGTCACCATTGATGGAGCGGAAGGCATAAAATACGAAACCAACATGCTGGGAAGATCCCAGGATGACCTTGAAGGAGAAACTTATGGCTTCTACTACGCCCTTGAGCGCGATGGCCGCTATTTCAGACTCTGGACAATTACGACCGATCAAAGAGACCCGGAAAAAGTAGAACAAATGTTTGATGAAGCGCTTGCCACTCTTACTTTTAAAGAGGCGTGAAGCCCTTTCTTTTCCCCACCAAATAAGTATAATAAGAATCCATATCTAAGCGGGACGCTCTATGGTAAGCAGAAGAAAGCAGTATGGAACCGATCCATCCACGAAAATAACCGCACTTCGAGTGCTGGTGGTTATTATTGTGGGAGTAATTGCCATGCGTCTGTTCTTCCTTCAGGTAATGCGGAACAGCTTTTATCAGGAAGTGGCAGCCAAAGAACACTACGGCTACACTGAACTTCCCGCCCGCCGTGGGGAAATTTTCATTCAGGACTATGCCTCTGGAGAGACCGTTCGCGTGGCCACGAACGTCACGCTCGATACCCTCTACGCAGATCCAACACTCATCAAAGATCCAAAAATCGTCGCGGATCGTATAGCTCCGCTCATTTTCAACCTCGAAACCGAACGTGTAAAAGATGAACAACGCGTCCAACAGGAAATCAAACGGGCTCAAACCCCGGAAGATCGGGAAAAAATCAAAGAACTCACTGACGAAGAACTCTACACACAGTTCTATCAAACCATT
This sequence comes from Candidatus Peregrinibacteria bacterium, assembly GCA_020429235.1. Classification (GTDB taxonomy): domain Bacteria; phylum Patescibacteriota; class Gracilibacteria; order UBA1369; family UBA1369; genus JAGQLQ01. Next base: position 47,041 of record JAGQLQ010000001.1, read on the forward strand.
TTCGACAGCATCAGCCAAACTGTCCGTCCACAGATCTTCTTTGATCCCCTTCCAGAAGAAACGCTCAACGAAATAAACAAACAAGGCCTGGTCGGTGTCGAAGTTATCGACGGCCAACTCTTCGCCTATCCGCCAAAAATTTCCAACATCGAATACACCGCGTCAGTCCTGAGTAACTACATGGACATCACTCCAAATCGCCTGGAGCAGATTCTGGCCGGGAAAAATCGTTATGTGATTCTTGCCAAAAAAATCGACCCGGAAGTTTCCGCAGAAATCCGCCAACTCATAGAGGAAGACGAAAACAAAAACTTCTTTGGACTGGGCCTTCAGGAAGAGTACTACCGCTTCTATCCGGAGGCTGAATTAGCCGCCAACGCGCTTGGATTCGTGACTCCAAGCGGACTTGGCCAATACGGAATCGAAAGCAAATACAACACTCAACTACAGGGAAAGAAAGGTGTTTTCCAGACTCAACGTGACGGAAGTATTTACGGCCGACAAATTACCGTTGGAGACAGCGTGATCGAACCTGCTCAGGACGGTGACGACATTGTCCTCACTATCGACCGATCCATGCAAATGACCATTGAAAGCATGCTGGCACGCGCCGTCGAGGCTTATCGGGCAGACAGCGGCCAGGTTGTTGTTATGGATCCAAACACCGGACGAATCATGGCTATGGCACACTACCCAAGTTTTGATCCTAATAATTTTAGCGCCGCGCTCGACACCGAAGAGATCGCTCTCACCCCGGAAGAGGTTGAATCACTCGTACCAATCGAAGGTGAAGAAGACTCTTTCTGGTTCTACCGCAACGTTGTTGCCCACGACCGCTACAAAGTAATGCGTGAACAGGTAGAAGACGAAAATGGCAATGTGTTCTACATCTACAAACGGTTCAAAAACTGGATTGGTCTGGAAGCTTACCAAAACAAAATCGTTGCTTCCCCGTACGAACCAGGATCCATCTTCAAGACCATCACCATGGCCAGTGCCATTGATGACAAAGATGTCACCCCTCAAACAGCCTTCTCAGATCCTGGAGTCCTCCATGTGGACGAATACGAAATCACCAACGTCTCCGACAAATGTACCGGCTACGTCACCATGGTAAATGTACTCGAAAACTCTTGTAACACAGGAGTCGGATGGGTGGCGCAAAAAATGGGCCGAAACCTGTTTCACAGCTACATTCTTAAATTTGGATTCGGTGAACGAACCGGTATCGAATTCGACAATGAACATCCAGGGAAAGTCGCGCACTTTAACCAATGGGCCGATAGTGAACTCGTTACCCACGCGTTCGGACAAGGTCTCACCACAACCCCACTTCAAATGGCTGCCGCCTATTCCGTTATTGCCAACGGTGGACAGCTCATGCAGCCACACATCGTTGATAAAATCATCGAAAAAAACGGCCGCGTAACCGAAACACAAGTCACACCAATTCACAAAGTCATTACCGAAGAAACTGCTACCCAGGTCACCGCCATGCTCACCAGTGCCGTTGAAAATGGTGTAGCCAACAATGCACAAGTCGATAACCACTACATTGCCGCTAAAACAGGAACATCCCAAACCTATAAAAACGGAAAACCACTCTTGGGAGCAGGAACAACCATCGCCTCCGTTGCAGGATTTGGACCTGTCGACAATCCAAAATTTGTCCTCATTGTTAAATTCGATCGACCGCGTTCGAGCGAATGGGCCGGTGAAACCACTGCTTTCCTCTTCTCTGACATCGCGGCATACCTTTACGACTACCTGGGAATTCCACCAGATAAGGCGTAAAAAGTTGCAAGAAAGCTCACAGCAATATACCATACCCGTGCTTCAAACAGAGGGCCATCGTATAGTGGTAGTACAGAGGTCTCCAAAACCTCTGGCGGGGGTTCGATTCCTCCTGGCCCTGCCATTCCAAAGCATCACCCCTAAGTTGCGCCATAATGAATAATATGGTATAGTTAAAGGAATATAAAATTTCTTTAATCAAACAATAAAGATGAAAAACAAAAAACTCATTCTTCCAATAGTTATTGGTGTGGTTATCGTTGTCGGAGCCACAGCTTATTTGGGAGGAAGCGAAAACCTTCAGGGTTACCTCAAACTCAGCCCTTCATCCACTACCAGGTCAACTACAACTAATACAAACGACACAACTGAAACAGCAACTACAACTACCTCTATTTCATCAGAGCCTGTAAAGCTGGATGATTCAATCCGAGCAATGAGCTATCAAAATGCTGTAAAATCAGCAAACCTTACCTCTTCAGTACTTGTGCCATCGAGTGGAGTAAGCCTTACCCCTGTTGCACCGCGTCATCAAAGCGGGGCTGAAATCAAAAAAGCAGATCCACTATCACAATTTCTTGGCTCTTCCAGCAGCCGACCTAATGGTCAATACACCATTGCGAAAGGTTACATATCAACTGTTGACCTTCACTACCCGACAGAACAAAACAGCGTATACGTTCTTGACTGTTCAGTAGCCCCTCAAAATCAGGCTCAGGTTGCCGCTGTACGAAACGGAAACGTTAGCTATCCAGCATTAGAAAACGGACATATGTTGTACGCGTTCCAGGCTCCTGGTTCTACAACAGACATTTCTATTGCGTTTAACGCTCCATCAAGCGTTTCAAATTACACTACCGTTGGTTACTTTTACGGTTGTGAATTAAACAAGATGGAATAATCCAAGAGAGAATATCCCCGATTATCAAAAGGAAGCCCGGCCATATGACTGAGCTTCCTTTTGAATTACAACAATAAAATCTACTCCCCAATCGTCACAAATCCTTCCAACTCAACAGAGCTGTCTCCCGCCTTCGCTCCACCCATTACCAGAGACTTCATCGGAGCAAGATACTCACGCACCATTTGATATTCAGTCATCGCATCCACGTCCTCTTCGCTTCCACCTTCCATAACCATGGCAAATCGCATAACACGATCCACATACCCCATGATGCCATCAATATCAAAATATCCAACACTTCTGTCGTACCCAGGAATCATATCCAACGCTGACGTAAATGCCTCATTCTCGGCAACAGTACCCCAGTCTTCATCAAACCCTGAATAGAGAGCAAAATAGGCAAGATCATCATCATTCACACCAAAGTGAAATTCAATATTTTCTCCGGCAATTTGTGGTGGGATACCAACTGCTTCCTCTTCCGGCAATGCAGAAAAATCAACAGAAAGCCTATACTCACTACCCTCCTCATTCTTCTCAAAGACAATCACGCCTTCTGCTTCAGGGGGCAAAGATTGCAACCCAACTTCAATATTCTGCGCAATCACACCCATTGTTTTCAGAGCACCATCACGATTCGAACCCGCGTCAATGAAAATACCAAAGCCAGGAATAATTCCTCCCTGATCATAGAGCGCGAAAGCATACCCCTTGTCCATAAAGCTCAAAATATCATCCTCCAGATCCAATCCTTGTGATACAAGCGCGGCTTTCAGTTGATTCATGCCTTCTTGATACCCTTCAATCGAACCGTAAAACTCACCAAGCACATTAAAGCTCTTCTTCAATCCAGAACCTTCCGAATACATCACAATACCATCGCCAGGAACCTCCTTATAAAGATAAGACTGCATCACATCAAAGTTCGCAATATTTTTCAGTTCCTCCCATTTTTCCGCATCTCCATAAACAGTCCCCTTAATTCGAAGTCCCTCTGGCTCTGCAATAAAGGTGAACATCTCACCATCAAAAGCCTCCAAAACATTAATAAAACTTTCCATATCACCCATCTCTTCCATAGCTGCAGTATCACTCTTCAAGACATCCGCGCTAAAGCTTGGATCAATGTAGAAAAACGCAACACCATCGCCAACAGTCTCCAGTCCTCTTTGATATCCCGCATTCGAAAGAAGCGATATTGCTCCAGTATCAGCACGATCAAGCGCAGCAGTCAGATTTTCCAGCGAATCTCCAACCACCAAAACATCTTTATAGTGAACGATATAACTATCAGATTCAGGGCCTGAATAAATTTCATAATCTTTATACGGCTGCATAGAACCTTGTCCATTTTCAACCTCCGTACTCATCCATTCAACAAACTTTTCCGGTTGAGCCAGCGAAAGAACAACCAAAATATTCGGCTCCTCTTCCGCGCTGAAATTACCGAAAAAGCCAAGGAAAACCTCTGATTCATCGCCAAGAGCCGGCAGAAGATCATCCTCAAAAGTTACCCCGGATCCTTCAAAATCAGCATTAAAATCACGTGCCAACTCTTCCATCACAAAGTTCAATCCATCTTGCGGGAAAAACGTCTTCAAACGATCCAGATTCTCTTTTTGATCAGAAGAGTCGGTACCAAACTTCATGGCCATAACCGTATCTTCCGGGAAAAAGCTTTCAGCTTTTACTCCTTCAGCCGTTTCCAACATAGAAGGCATATCGCCTTGTTCCTGTGTTTGGCATCCTCCCAAAATTGCCATAGCGCAAAGGCTGATGACAAAAATGAAGGAATATTTTCGTAAAGACTCAGTCATAATTAAAGAAAGTTAACAAATCAATGACCCAATCATAGCACTGTTTTCCGATATCGATAATAAAGATATCCCAACCCAACCATAGCGCATAAAAAAGCCCCAAAACCCAATATAAAAAGATACACATCCGTAACAGTGGCGGACTCAAAACCATTAGGGGGATACGTCAACGTATTGGCCTGAAAAACCTTCCCATTCTCTTCTGTTAATTCTTCATCAACCTCTTCATTTACAATTTTTTCACCTTCAATTTTCTCAAGATCCATCGTCCCACCAACCCATTCCACATTTTCAACATCTTGACGCCCATTTTCATATCGACTCAAAACCGGATAGTCAAATGATAAGGTCGCATCTTCACCATCTTCCAGCTGAACAGAAAATGTGATCAAATTTCCATCCTGGATCGCATTACGATTTCCGCTCTGAAAAGCCATTCCAGTCACAAGTGCATTATCTTTTTCTGCTACCAGAACAAATGGTTTTTCATCTCCAAAGACCGATCCAAGCTTGTAGTCCCAACGTGATATTTTTGATTCATGAAAATTCAAATGGAACGATGTCCCCAAAAAATCAGCAGGTGCATCCTGAATATTCACCTGAACCTCCAAAAGGTCACCATTTTGATTCATTTCAGTCCAAATTTTTGTCATAGCATCATATAAAAAGTAATACGCCCCGGCGCCCGAAAGGGCGCCGGGGCTTTCCCATTACGGCTGATAAGTCAGAGCAAAATTCGCTCCCAGATCAATAAGATCACTCCCATCAATCATGCCGTCATACGTTGTATCAACCAGATCATCAAACCCGGCATCTGCATCAGTTTCAGCAAAATGCCGTGCCAGCCGATCCAGATCCACTCCATCAACCCTATCACTCCGGTCATTATCCCCAGTCACACCACGGGTCTCCATCCCATTCACAAAAGCCGGCTCACTCTCATAGACACCCTCAAGAGCTGTAATCTGATATTCATACGTCATAAAAGGAATAATATTCCCTCCATTCGTCACCCCATCAGCATCCAGAAACAGCGCTGACCCCGGATTTCCAATCAATACCCAGTTCCCATGCGCATCTTTACGATACACATTATAACTATCGGCTCCAGCCACAGGATCCCACGAAAGCTGAATGGTATAACGCGAAGCACCCTCTATTGCCAAAGTGTTCAGCACCGGATTAACCGTTGTTTGCTGAATAGAAAGTTGAATATCAGCAAATCCCGCTCCCACAAGCCCATTTGAATCAGCAAGAAAACTCGCAGATCCAAAAACTATGTCAGAAACCTGACCAGCTCCTCCAATAACATCAAATGTCATCGTTAAAAGGGTTCCAGCCCCACTCACTCCAACTTTCGGATCCATGGTTCGCGCTTCTGCCACAAGCAATGTTCCTGGATTACCATCTTCCAATCCAGATTGAAACGACGTTGTCACAGCTCCAGACTCGCTCAAAAAAGAGTCAGGATTCGAGCTCACAAAAGACAGAACCGAAGGATCATAGCCAACATCAAACCCATAGCTAAAGAGATCATCAGCATCACTGACATCAACAGTAACTGTTAAAACCTCTCCAACCACAGGCGTTGGATTCGACAGATTCATACTCACTCCCGGCATACCCGTCAGTGGATTGCTCACACTATTCAATTGCCCCGGAGTTCCAAGAATTACTGATCCCGCCGAAGCCGTCATACCTCCACCACCAGTGCTGCTTACCCAGTTCCCGCTATCATCACCAGATGCCAGCGCGTCAATCCTTTCCATACTCGCAAACGTTCCACTGTTTCCGGCAAACCACGCCCCACCGGTGCTATTCACTGTATCAATCACTCCTCCTACATCATCCTTCAAAACAAGCGAATCTCCACCATTGGCCAGTGAAAGATTCACAATTAAGTCCGCGACATTCGGCTGCACCGCCGCCTCACTATCCTCAATCACATAAAACCCGCCAGCTCCAATCGACCCACTCAACGCATACACAGAAGCCCCGGCATCATCCTCAATAGTCCATCCCGTCAAATCCACAGCCGAACCGGTCGGATTAAAAAGCTCAATCCATTCATCATTCCCGGAATCAGCCGAACCAGCCCAGGCAACCTCATTGATAACCACTTCCCCGGGACTCGCCGCCACAGCTAATCGCCCCATTGGCAATAATCCCTGCAGCATGGACATCGTCCACACACCGAGCACAAAGCCCGCTTTTATTTTTTGATTCATTTTGTTTGGTTAAGAAATGCCTTTCGCGCAAAAGCACCCTCAACCTAACAACTCCACATTATCTCCAGATAAAGTTTTCTTAAAAAGTTGCAATTCCTCTACTCCATGCTAAAATTCTCGGGCAAATCAGGCCGCGATAGCTCAGTTGGTAGAGCGCACCCATGGTAAGGGTGAGGTCCCGGGTTCAATTCCCGGTCGTGGCTCCATTTTGAGCTACAACCGACGAACATTGCCCATCCACGCATTCACATGGATATTGATTTTCCGTATCCCAGGACGAACAATCACATTCACTGCTGTCCGAACATGAAACCTGATAACTAATACTTTCTTCCACAACAGGTGAATGCTCCCACACAGGACAAACAACAGCACAAGCTCCATCAATACACGCAGATTGATAAGGACAATTCGATTGAATCGCGAACATCATTGGCAGCGGACATTCTGAAGATTCAGTACATTGCACACCCACAATTTCATCCGCATCATTAATGACTTCGGTAAATGTAACATCTCCATGCCGGCACTTTCGGGGATAACTTTCCATAACAGGATTTCCCGCGGCCACACAATCTTCAAAACTCTGAACCGCTACATCAGGTCCGTTGGAATTTTGAAAGGAGCCCTGAAAATAAAGGACCAAAGCCAATAATCCCAGAAGCAATACCCCGATTATCACAATCATTGAAGTATTTTTTGATTTCATTGTTTTTTAAATTTAAGAATTAGACCTATTGGATCACTCCTGTTTTCTTTCTGGATTATCAGAACCGGTCTCCAGTGCTTTTAAAAGGAGTTCAGAAGAGTCGCCTGAAATTGAAGCCACTGCAATCAGCGGCACCTGTTCACCAAAGTCAATTGCCATCCCATCCCGTGCAGCCAACGCCACCGCCGCCGCACGATGAGAACCTTCAAAACAGAGTAAACGATCCTGATCCTCCAGATACAGTCCCGTAAACTGTGTCGAAGAAGGAAAATGTTGAATCATATCCTGAATTCGCCCATGCCCTCTCGCCCAATCCAATCGCTCTGCTATGAAATCAGAAAATGTTGTCTGCAAACGCTTCTCTTCCGGCAACTGATTCTGCCATGATTGAAACGGCCCCACCAACATCTCCGGAATCTGGATCATAGGATCTGTAAATTCATAGAGTTTCCATTCCCTTTCTTCAGCACCAACTTCCGCTGCCATATAACGCCGCCATGACTCCCAGTCCGGCCAGCCCTTCACCTTGGTCGCCACCTCCACCCAGCCCGGCTGACTCGCCTCATTTTTTCTCCAGACATCAAAAACTTCATCCCAGGAAATAACTCCTTTATAAGAAAGTTCTTCTAACATGTTCATAGGATTTTCCGGTCCGTTCATGAAAGTTTCTTTAAAAAGTACTTAAATCCCTTTGAATCACGCAGCCACGCAGCTCCATGACTCACCTTTTGAATACTCACCCCAAGCTCTTTCGCGACCTCACGCTGAGTCTTTCCCTCAGACAAAAGTTTCACCACCTGCCACCGTTCCGCAATCGCGTCCCGCTCGGCCGGAGTCAACAAATCTTCCAAAAGCATCTTCGCCTCTTTCTCATTTTCAGCAGCCACCACAAGCTTCCAAATCTCCTTTTTGTATTGATCGATTTTCCTCATACCCCAATAATACCCTGTTTAAATAAAGAAAAAAACATTGACTTAACACCTCAATATATGTACTGATGTATCAGTACATAAGAACACCCATGAACATACCGGGAGTTACAATTATAAAAGGATCAAAAGCCGGCCCAAAAGTCGGGATCATTGCCTGTACCCACGGCAACGAACCAACAGGACTCAGTATTCTTCGACAACTCAAAACAATAAAACCTACGCACGGAACACTCATCCTCATCCACAACAACCTCAAAGCAACCCGTCTCAAAAAAAGATTCTGCGACCTCAACATGAATCGCCTCCCTTCAGACGCCCTCTCCCAAAAATCGCCAAAACAGTATGAAGTCAAACGCCTTCAACAACTTTATCCTATCCTAAAAAATCTGGATTACGTACTGGACATCCATACCACCAGCGCCATGCCGGAACCTTTTGTTGTCATCCTTACAAAAACCATCCCGGCCATCGCCAAAAAACTGGGAATTCCAAACATTATTTCCAACATGGCCAAAATCCAGAAAGACAAAGCCTTCATCTCTTTTTGCGGATCATCAAAAGCCATCCGCATCGGAGTTGAATGCGGCCTTCACGGAACAAAAGAGTCCAGACAAACCGCCCAGACAGCAGCCATAAATTTCCTTTCAGAAATCGGAATAATCAAAAAGGGAAAAATCCCTACAACATGGCCTCGGCCTGCACTCTATCAACTCATTGGGAGCATCATGGCACCACAGCGCGGATATAAACTCACCCGCCTTCTCAAACCGTTCGAAAAATTGAAAAAAGGCGAACACATCCTCATCAAAAAAGGATCAAAACCAGTCATCATCCCGTTCAGTTGCCAGGTCCTGCTCCCACCAAAAACCACAACCATTCAATATCCGAACGAAGAACTGTTCTTTACCATCAAACAACTATGAAACCACGAAACATTATCCCATTCTACGAAGGAGTAAACCTCCCGCCATCACACGCGGAACACATCCTTCAGCGCAACGGCCGCCTGGCCGCGTCATTGGCGGAGGCCCAGGGATTCTCACACAACAATCCCATCTCTCACCTGGATCCATACTATGTTCTCCCAACTCCAATCACGAAAGAACAGGGAGTACAACACGGCATGACCTCTTCTGCCGACTTTTATGGTGCCATGGTGGATCACCTTCAGCATGCCGACAAAGGCCAGCTCCATCAGGTCGTCCCGGAAGCAGACAACATTCCTGCTCATTACTCTGCCGAGTTCGCGCGCGCCGTCCGCGAAGTCGTCCTCCCCGGCTACACCGCCTACTCCAAAGAGGATGCCATAAAAGCCTACCTCAAACTTAAAAAAGAGCTCCCGGATAAAAACAAAATCCGCCTCAAAGATCCTTCAGCTTCCGACTGCGACCGCCAGTTTGTCATTGAAAGTGAGGATCATTTGCGAGCGATTTTGGATCGGATATTTCATCCATTTCCATTCGAAAACGGCATTGTTTTGGAGCAAAACCTGAACGATGTTTCCACCACAACCGCCGGCAAAGTAAAGGTCAATGGATCCACCTATCAATTCATTGGAAACCAGGTAGAAACATCAATTCCAACTTCCAAAGGCGGAACAAAAATGGTCTATGGCGGAGGCGATCTCTTGGTCACCAACGACTTCCTGCCACAAAACATGCTCACACCCGATCAACAGGAATTAACCCTGCGCATTGGCCACACATACGATGCCTACAGCACCCTGACCCCACACGTCAGTCGCATGTCCTTCGATATGATTTCCGGCATAGACAGCCAGGGGAACGAAATCCACGGCATCACCGATCCGACCATGCGAGTGGGTGGCAACGACCCAAGCGTCATCGAAGCCATGCATTATCTCAACGATTCAAAAACAATCGTCAAAGCCCAAACCCGGCTCATCTACACATCAACCGGTAGTCGACTCCCCTTTAACGGCACCGTCTACCTGGACATGGATGACATAAAAATTATCACGCGCGTCCAATAATCCTGTCATAAAGAAATCCCCTCCGCAGGCCACCTGCTAGCCACGGAGGGGACAACCCCTTAACCTTCCGCATTGTTTAGGCGTCTTGCGCCGCGTCCTCCTGTCCAGCATTTGCTGGTCCACCAAATCGTTCACCCATCTTCATTCCTCCCTTTCCCATATGCCCTCCTCGTCCAGGACCGTGCCCACCAAACGGACCTTCAAGACCGTACTCTTCAGCTAAAGCCTTCGCCCCATCCTTGTCCCCATCAGCAAGAAGCTGGTGGATTTCCTGAATCTGACCAAACTTCTCTTCAGTCATATCTTCAGGAACATGTTCTCCAAGAGCCTCGATGAAAGCTTCATAGTTACCGCTTTCAACAGCATCCTTCACGGCCTCACGATGCTCTTGTCGCTCTGCGCGATGAGCCTCCATGTCAGCCTTCATCTCCTCTTTAATCTGGGTGACCAATTCATCATTCCCGGCCTCTTTCGCGGCTCTAAGCTCCTCCATTTGAGCCTGAACCTCTTCCATTCGTGCCCGGATTTCTGCAGCCAGTTCTGGATTCTTTTCTTCCAGTTCAGCCAGTCTCTCCTCATGACGCTCCTGCATCATTTCGTGCATCCCAGCACGATCCTGAGTATTCGATGGATCAAAATCCCCCCGCGGACCAATCGGTTCCGCTGCCGCCGCCACTGTGAGCATCCCCAGAGTGGCAACCGTTGTAAGCCCAATGGCTAAATTCTTAACAGATGTCATAGTAATGTTTTTTAATGATTAGTGAGGGAGCTCGAGCGCGCCATCACCCATTACTACATCGGTGGCTTTACATTTCTTTCAACTTTTTTTCGAAAATCAATTAAGCGCTTCAAAACGCGCTCTCGCATCGGCCGGACTTCAGCCGCAACAAACCCAAAATCTCCTTCCTTTTCTCCAAGACACACCACCTCTTTATCCACTTGAATCAAATCATCACCATACCGCGCCTCAGCAATATCCACTGACCATTCCCGCTCTCTAATATCATTTACAACCATAAGCTTATCACCCTGAACATCGGTAATAACACCAACCAACACACCTCGTTCCGGCGCCATAAACACCTCCTGCCTTTGCATTTCAAACTCGGCAAAAGGCGGCAGATGCTCCACCATCACATCTTTCACACGCTCCGGCACCTGACGTTCATAGAGAACCGATCCCAAAACCACAGAAATCACCACTGTTCCAATCAAAATTCCAACCGGTCCTTTCTTATATCCATTTTCTGTATGCCGATACAAATAGTACGCGGCCAAAAGCGTGATCCCCAAAGCTCCAAACCACAAATACGGCAAAACCAATAAAAATCCCGGAATCCCGTCATGCTCAAGCCGCTCAACCACCATCCAGTCCGTTCCAAAAATTTCATGAAAAACCACTGCCGTCGCAATACTTCCAACAATCACAGAAATACCAGCGCCCACCCACACAATTGAATGCATGACGGCAAACCACCACTTTGGCTTCGGTTTCACATCCTCTTTTTTAATGGTGTCCAAAACGGACTTCTTTAAATCACTCATTCGAAAATTGAAAAAAAGAATAATTTTTTTTCTGAGCAGTACGCTTAAAATTCTCTTTCGCCCGATTCAAAAGTGTTCCAATTGTCCCCACCGACTTTTTCAACACATCCCCCATACTCGTATAATCCAGATCCTCCAAATATCGTAAAACCAAAACCTCTCTATACTTCACCGGCATCGCGTACAACACCTCCTGCACCGCGCCACGCAACTCCTTCTTGGATGTATCCCCAACAATATCAACGTCCGCATGCAACACATCCAACAAATCTCCCATTTCATCATCATCCGTCTCCAGTGGCACGACATTTTGCTTATTCTTGCGCAAATAGTTAATCGCCTCATTGTGCGCAATCCGATACGCCCAACTGGAAAACTGCATTTCAGGATTAAACCCGTTCAGGTTCCGATAAATTTTCAAAAAAACCTCCTGCACAACATCTTCGCAGCACTGCCTGGAAAGACCGGTAAACCGCCGAACATAACGGAGCAGCTTCTCTTCATATCGCTCAACGATTGGCCCAAACGCATCCGCATCCTTCAGCGCCTCCGCCACCAGTTCAGCATCCTTCTTTTGCAGGTGATCTTTGAACATGTCACCTATAATACACGAACTTCTATAAAAATCTTTCAACGAAAAATTCCAATTTTTTTAAACATGACAACTCCCTCCTCCCTTCTTCATCACATACTTCTGATGATACTCCTCCGCCTTGTACCACGGTGAAGCCGGCACAATCTGTGTCACAATTTTCTTTCCTTCGTATTTTGGAGTCGCCTGCAATTCAGCAACAAACTCTTCCGCCTCTTTTTTCTGCTCTTCAGAATGATAAAAAATCACCGACCGATACTGCGACCCAATATCCGGTCCCTGCCGATTCATAGTTGTCGGATTATGATTCTTAAAAAAGATATCCAGCAGTTCTTTATAAGAAATAACCGTCGGATCAAACTTCATCTGCACTGCTTCAGCATGGCCGGTCCCATCGGTACAAACCTGCTCATAACTTGGATTTTCCGTTTTTCCTCCTGTGTACCCAACCTCAGTTTCCGTCACACCTTTTGTACATCTAAAAATTTCTTCAACGCCCCAAAAACATCCTGCTGCAAACGTCGCCATTTGCAAATCTTGGTCTTCAGCCATATGATTCGATTAAAATATATCTATCTTTATTATAATACCTTCCTATGAAATACGAAGACGAACTCAAAAAAATGACCGGCATGGCTGGGCAACCCGTCCAAAATATGGCGGGCAACGCTCAAAAAACCGTGTCCAACATTATCAAGCTCGCCCTCATAGTGCCGATTGTTATCATGCTCATAACAGGAGTAGCAGTCTTCTTGTTCGTGGGAAACATCGACAATTTTGGAATGGATCTTGCCCAACAATTCCTGGGAGACGAAGCAGACCGGATACAACAAACAACAGAATTCTCTGGAAATCCGGCAGCATTTGACGTTCTTGCCATGCTCCCGGAAGCTCAGGCATACGCCGGAGAAGGAGCCCAGCTTTCAGAAATCGATTCTTACTTTGTTAGCGCTGATGGAACCCAGAATTTCGCGGCCGATTATGAACCACCCGCCCGAACAACCTACACATTCATAAAAACCGTCCCGCCGCCAGAGAATGCTCCACCAACAGGAGTTGACGAATATTACCAACAAATCAAAGTCGAAGCTCTCAATCCTGGAGAAACAAGACACATTACCAGCCGCGGAGGAAGCGTAAACCTTGATTACTGGGTAACCAACAAAGGATTTATCCGCTCCATAGGCAGTCCTACAGCTCGCGCGCCAGGAGAATTCATCGACGCCCCGTCATGCAGCTTTGCCGACATCTGGCAAAAAGCTATCGAAACAGGAGTTTCATCCGAAGCTGCAGCCAACATCACCTATGATGAAGATGGATATCGATTTCAAATCAGCACCCTTGGTGTCTGGCTCGAATTCGACCAGGACTGCAACCTCACCCTGGACATGAATAACCTCGGCCGCTAGCCTGAATAACTCAACACTTCGAACAAAAAAAACTTCTCCGTGAATGCTATTCATTCACGGAGTTTTGTTGTACAATACAAACAATCTTAAAACCGCCTCATGAAAAACAAAATATCAAAACTCACGCTTGTGAGTATGACTTTTTCCCTTCTCGCAGCTATTCCAACATCTTTCGCACTCACGGCTGATGAAATTTTAGATAACAATATTTACCATTCGGAACTCGGATTTTCCGCAATTTTCCCAACAGAATGGGACAACTACATTGTCACGGTAGACAATCTGGATTTTGAAGAATACGGAACAGCACAGGCGGTTCAATTGGGGCTTCCAGGAGAAACTGACACCATTACGATTAGTCGTCATGCAACTCAGGACTGGATTGACCTTTCTCAATACCAAGGCGAAAAACCTGAACTCCTTGGCGTAAGCGACGGTTACGCTCTTGGTTACACCACCAATCCGGAAACATTTGATGAAACAGCACAATGGGTTCTCGACCACATCACCCTTCACAAAGAACCACTCAGTGACATAGAAGGAACACTCAATGAACAGGCTATTCAATACCTCATCGATACCGGTGTTGTTTCCGGTTATATGGATGGAACCTTCAAGCCCGGCAACAGCATCAACCGCGCGGAGCTCATGAAAATCCTGACCGAAGCACACGGTCCAACTCCGGATCCAGACAAATACAACAACTGTTTTCCCGACGTAAACGAACAATGGTTCGCTGTCTATGTTTGTTATGCAAAAGACAAAAACTGGATTCAGGGATACCCGGATGGAGAGTTCAAACCAGCCAACGAAGTCAACAAAGTTGAAGCCCTCAAAATGATTATCAACTCACAAGGACTCAACATCCCTGGCGCAGTAAACGATCATCTTTTCGACGATGTCGACAACAGTTCGTGGTATGCCCCATTCGTAAAATCAGCAAAAGATAACGGCCTTCTGGATGTAACCGGCACAATTTATGGTGTTGGAGAATCCATCACCCGCGCCGAAGTCAGCGAAAACATCTATCGAACAATCCTGGTTAACCTTCTTTCAGGATCGACCACCAGTGGTCCAGACTCATCAACAGAGGAACAAACACCAGAAGACATCCTCGCAGAAATCGACGGCTATGCAGTCTTTGCAAGTGAAAGCTTTAAATTCAGCATTGAATATCCGGAAGCATGGTACTACCAGGGACTTCCAACCGATGAAAACGGGATGCGTCCATACGAATTTGGACCTGGCCTGGCAGATGAAGAACCTGCGGTCATCACCCTCTTGATCGGAACAGGACAGGAACCGGAAGGAACTATTGTTGAAATGAATGGAAAATCTCTGATTGTTGTAGAAGAAGGATCAGAAACAAATATCTATTACACCGGTGAATCAACAGGGCGACTCTTCCACCTTTCTGGGATGTCAGAATTTGAAGACGTTATGCTCAATATGGGGTCATCCATTATCGACGAGGAGCCAGAACAGCAAAGTGCTACCTAAAAAGAGTCCAAAAACCTTACAGAAATGCCATTTTTATGGTATAATACAAAGAACTAAAAGCACAAATCGCCTGTGAAAAAAATAGCCAAAAAAGTATTGGTGGCCACTATGATTGCGAGCCTCACCGTTCAGGTTGTACTCGCGGCAACTTCAAAACAATGGCCAAACAGCGGATCTCCGGATGACATTATTGTAGCAAACAGCTCTACATACGAAGATACCGCATTTACTGCAAAAACAAGCGATGGCAACTATGTCGTAGCCTGGGCATTTTATGATGGTTTACAAGTTGATATCTATGCACAAAAATTTTCTTCCGCTGACGGTTCAACAGTCTGGAGTGGAGATACTCAAGTAACGAATACTGGTGGAACGGATGAATATCCGGTTGCGATCATTGCCGATACCAATGGCGGCGCATACATTTTCTGGAACCTTGATCTTGGTGGTGGAGATTGCGAAATCTATGTTCAGAAAATTGACAGCAGCGGAGCCCTATCTGGAAGCACTGTTACCCCAACCATTGGCGGAACAGAATGTGAAGTTTATAATCACGCAATTTCTGATGGATCGGGTGGATACTATCTTGCATGGGGAACAGGCGGGCCAGGCCTTAACATTTTTCAGGGAACAGACCTGCACATCACCCGTGTAAACGACAGCGGATCAGTCGATTCAGGCTGGAATACTGGTGGCAGCGGAACATGGCGTCCTCTTCAACTACCAGAGAGTGGTTTTAGAGCAAGCGAACATAGTGTTCAATTGGTCAGTAATGGACTTGGCGATGTTGTTGCCATGTACGAAAGCGACGGAGCAAATTTCTATTTAGCAACTACAAAATTCGATTCCAGTGGGACTATCGCTGGATCACCATGGGATCTTCCCCTCCAAATAGATTTAGATAATAACGGAAACCTTGGACGACATCTCATCTCCGATGGAAGCGGAAACATTTATATCGGCTACTTAGCGGGACCATTCGGTTCACCAGACACAGTAAAAGTACAAAAAATTAACAGCGCGGGGACCTTTCAATGGGGAACAGGTGTCATTGTATCAACAACCGATATTGACGATTTTAGCGGACAACCACGTATAGTTTATGACGGTAGTGGTGGGGTTTTTATTGCCTGGCAAACTGCTGGATCAGACAATGAAATTTACGCACATCACGTTACATCTGGTGGATCTCTTGATTCAGCAGACAACTGGGCTTCAGCCCCAATCCCCCTTTCAAATCAAGACTCCAATGTCTCATGGTTTATCAATGACTATCGGGACTTTAATAACTTTATCTCTGATGGAAACGGTGGAGCCTATGGGCTATACGGCTCTTACGAAGGTGGATCATATCCAATCGCGAAACTCCAACACTTAAACAGCGATGGCTCTGTAGAGTTCAGCGGTGATGGAACAACGTTAGGTACAAGCATTGATGGAGTCGTTGCAAAAATGATCTCCAATGGATCGACCGGTGTAGTCCTCACCTACCAACACAACAACGCCGGAGATTTTGACCTTTACATGCAATATTTCGACAACATTACTGATCCCTGCAGCACAGTCGGATCCCAGGCATTCTGCGGAACACAAACTATCTCTGCATCAACACTCACATTCCAGGACATCCCGGACTCTTTCAACTTTGGAACCATAACCGGAGGAAGTTCACAGGACCTCTTCAGCAATGACAATCCAGGTGGATCCAATTCTCCAGGAGCAGATGACCTTCTCCAAATATACGACGACCGAAACTCCGGAGGATTCACCCTTACTGTTGATCCAGATGGAACATTCGAAGAAGAAACCCAGACATACGCCATACCTTTGACCAATCTCTATCTCGTCAGCAGCCTGGACGAAACAGACCCGGGAAATATTGGAGGCGTTACCTATAATGCCGGCTTCTCCGGTGACCAGACCGTTTCTGCACCACTCTACGTGGATGTCGACAGCGCTGACCTCACCGACACCAGTACCTATACCGGCCTTGCTCCTGGCTCCCAATTTGGAGCAGGCCCAATCGTTCTTATGGATGGAACCCTCCCAAGCGCCTCCGGACGCGATGGAGCCATGTCCACATTCACCAATTTTTATCTACACATTGATCCTGCTCAACAAGCAGGAAGCTACTCACTCGTACTGACCTACACTCTCTCTGACAGCACCACCTAAAGTATGAATAAACACATTTTTAAAAACAGACTTTCGGTAAAAAAAACATTTAAAAATGTTTGCACCGCTACACTCATTACAAGCTTGATCGCACAAATAAGCCTGGCTGCAACCCAAGGAATCTGGCCGGACACCATAACTCCAAGCGATCGTATTGTAACCAATGAAACAGGACCACAAGCTTTCCCGCACATTGTCCAAACTTCAGACGGAAACTATCTTGTAGAATTTCTTGATTTCCGGAATGGAAACGAAGACCTTTACATGAAAAAAATCAGCTCAACAGATGGATCTTTTATCTGGCCAAATGATGTACAAATAACATCTGATACCGGAACAGATACCTATGGAAGCCTGGTTGCGGATAACGCAGAGGGAGGCATAATGACATGGAAAGATGCAAATGACGAAATTTATGTTTTAAAAATAAACTCAAGTGGAGCAACAACATGGGGGCCAATCAACATAACATCCGATGCTTCATACCAAACTGGGGACTTCCCTATCTTACTCCACGACGGAAGCGGCGGAGCATATCTTGGATTTAGATCAACCGACCTCCTTCTCACACACCTCGACAGTACTGGTGCTCTCGATTCCACCTGGAATACAGGAGCGAGTGACACTTACAAAGTAGTAACCCTCCCGGATCCTGTTAGCGGATCTGGAGGAAACATTGTTCAAATCTATGAAGACAGCTTTGGAAGCATCTTCCCAATATACTCAAAGGTCATTGGAGCTGATTTAGATGCGTATGTTGTAAAAGTCAGCTCAACAGGAACACTCGCCGGTGCGCCCTGGGATGGCCCACTCAAAATAACAACCAATAATAGTGGAGGCACATTCACATCTCGATTTGATAGCAGCGACAACATCTATCTTGGATACACAACCAATGCAGGTGAAACAAAAGTTCAAAAAATAAACAGCAGCGGCTCATTACTCTGGGGAACAGGAACAACTCTCGACGCTACAGCAGGTGAAGTTCCAGGAATAGAACTGGATGGGGGCGGTGGAATCCTGGCCACCTGGCCAAACTGCGATGGCGCACATTGCGTAGCAGTTGCAAACCACATAATTAGCGGCGGAACACTCGATGGATCATGGAGCGGCCCTGTGGAAATATCAGATAATGGAGATGCATATGACGAATACACCATTGCCGGAAGTGATGGAGCCAACCCAATCATCACAGATGGAAATGGAGGCGCTTTCATCGCCTTTACAACTGAAGAAGACGACACCATTCGTGTTCAACACCTTTTAAACGATGGCTCAATCGAACTTCCATATGCAGGAATTGTCCTTGGATCCACAAGCCCCGGTAGTGATGGCTTCCAAACAATGATCAGCGATGGCAACAACCGGGCTGTAGTAGTATGGGCAGGGTTAGACAGTTCATTCGATGTTTATTCCCAACTCATTTCAGAGGTAAGCCCGACATTATGCGGCGCACTTTTAGACAATGATGATTCTGGCGGATCAACCATCAGTGAAGGATGTATAAGTCTTTCCATTTCGGCAGGAGCAATTAGCTTTGAAGACATCCCCGACAGCTTCAGTTTCCCAAACAAGTTCTCGTCATCTCTACCACAAGACAGTTTTAGCAATGACAACCCATCTACCGGAGTCGTTGATGTTGAATCAGAAACTGACGACATCATCACCATTTCAGATCTTCGTAATTCAGGTGGATTCGACCTTACTATTACCAGCTCAATTTTCGTTAACGAGAATGAAGACGAGATCCCACTTGAAAACCTCTATATCGTTACTTCCTGCCCGGACGGTGACGACCTTGCATCCGACCTCTACGGATCCCCTACCAATTGTGACAACACCACTGGAGTCGAATTCGCAGATGGATCAACAGACATTGGCAATATGAATCAGGCATCAACCATTCACAGTGATAATGCCAACGGCACTGCCTCCAATTCAACAGAACTCAATAATCTCATTAGCGCATACACAACAGATGGAACCAATTTTGATGCCGACCTCAATGACATCCCAGACACCATCACCCTCATGGAAAGCACTTCTGCACGACTAGCCCGAATCAGCCAGGCTCTCAACTTCTACCTGAATCTTCCTGCCAATCAACCAGCCGGAACATACAATATCCTGTTCACTATCGACCTGATTCCAAACTAATGGCACCCATGCCACAAAAGAAAAACAAAAAAACAGTCAAAAATTCGTACGCCATGATCACCGCGCTCATGACACCCCAGGACCAAAACTTCCTGGGTTACGTTTTTGGTGGAGCAATTCTGAAACTCATGGATCAGATTGCCTACGTTTCCGCGGCGCGTCACAGCGGCAAATACTGCGTAACCGCTTCATTCGACCGCGTTGACTTTAAAGAACATGTTCATGTAGGAGAACTCCTCACACTCAAATCCTGCGTGAACTTTGTAGGAAAAACCTCTATGGAGGTTGGCGTCCGGATAGAAGCCGAAGACCCAAAAACCGGCAAAGTCCGCCACACCGCCTCTGGCTATGTCACCATGGTAGCCATCGATAAAAACGGGAAACCAACAACTGTCCCACAAATCATTCCAGAAACCGAAGACGAAAAACGCCGCTACCGTGAAGGCCAGATCCGCTACAAAATGCGCAAAGAGATCCGGTAACTTTTCCATAATCTCTAAAAGATATATGGATTATTTCACAAGGAAGCAGCTGACACATTCATATGTTCTCCAGGATGGCGTTCAACCTTATGGATACTGTACCCCCAGCATCCAATAGGTGGGTGTTCTCATGTTCAGACCACAGCCCGAACCGATCTTGAACTCCCTTAGTCATTACGAAGAGAGAGTATATAAGGTCTTCTTACGAACACCCCAGAGTGAGATAACATTAATCCTTCTTACAAAAAAAATCAAGCTTTTCCTCTACAAGAAGCCAATACTAGCTATTGTGGCATTCAATGAATAATACTACTAATACTTGAAAAATGGCAAGAAACCAGAACACAAATTCTCTAAATACCAAGGAAAATTGCACTCTTAACCAAGAAATAAACAGTCCCCACAAACCAGGCCAAAGCCGAAACCCCCAAAATTCGCCCTAAAAAGAACCGGTCAAAAAGCAAAAACAACAAAAAATACATCTGTCCATTCCTTAAATAGTTCCGATACGCAGACTCAAACCTCCTTGGAATCAAAAGTTGCACAAATTTCGACCCATCCAGAGGTGGAAAAGGCAACATATTAAAGGCAAAAAGCACAATACTCATATCCACAATCGCAGACACCAGATTCAGCCCAATCGGCTCTCCCCCAAGCCCTAAAGTTGCCAAAAAAGCGCTTGAATACTTGAGAGGAATCGAAAAAAGGATCGCTATCAACAGATTCGACAAAGGTCCAGCCAAAGCCGTAAGAGCTTCATCCCGTTTTGGCTTCTTAAAATAGCTCGGATTCACCGGAACCGGCTTCCCCCAACCAATCTGAATCAAAAAAATCAAAATGGTTCCGAAAGGATCCAAATGCTTGAGAGGATTCAAAGAAACACGTCCTTCAAGCCGCGCAGTAGGATCACCAAGCGCATTTGCCACCCATGCGTGTGAAAATTCATGGATGGTAATAACAACGATGAGCCCAACAACCAGATAGAGAAGAGAAAAAAATTCCATATCAAAACTTGCAAATTCAAAAAAGCGTGGTAGACTGCTATGGCTTTAACCACATTGTATGGCAAAAGTTTGTCAATTAACAGGGAAAAAACCGGCAACCGGAAACAACCGAAGTCACTCTATGCGAGCGACAAAGCGACGTTTTCTTCCAAACACAAGCAAGAAAACTATCGTTGATCCAGTTACTGGTAAAAAAGTGAAGGTGCGAATCAGCACCCGAGCACAACGAACCCTGCTCAAAAATCCGGGAAAATTCTCTGCTGAGCTCAAGAAGCTCGTGAAGAAGAGTGAAAAACGAAACGCAAAGTCTCAACAGGCTTAATGTTTTCAACTTCAAAAAGGGTGCTACAATAACGGCGCCCTTTTTTGCTGCTCAAAATCGGACAGTCAAATAAAATATGGAGAGGTCGCATAGTGGCCTAGTGCGCTCGCTTGGAAAGCGGGTAGACTCGCAAGGGTCTCGGGGGTTCGAATCCCCCTCTCTCCGCCATTTAAAAGTCATTGAATAAAATGGTCGAAATAGAATTGCCAAGTTTAAATTTCAATGAATATAATGAAGAAATTTCTTTATACAAAAACTACAAAGAAAAATGTTCTAAATTAGAAGAAGAAAAAAAATCCTTAGAGCCACCTTTTTTATTTATTTATGGGATAGTATTTATCTTAAGTTTCTTAGGAGTGATTTCCTATGGAGGAAATTTAAAAGGTGATTTCTGGGGAAGCTGTTTCGTTTCAATCATTTTAGCTTTTTATTTTTCTATATTTCTTCACGCCGTTCTATGTTCAGATTTCGCAGTAAACATCATCAGTTTTGGAAAATTAAATAAACTAAACCAACAAAAAGAAAAACTAGAAGGTCTGTTAAATGATTCTTATTCAAGATTACACTCATTTGAGAAAAAAATCCGTGAACACCTTGAAAATCAACTTGAAGGTTTTTTTGAAAATAATCTTTATAGAAAAAGAGCAGGAAATGCTGAATTTGAAGAATCACTTTCAGAATTTGCTAGCTTAATTGAAGAAGTATCAAAAATTAAGCTTGTAACTACGTATATACCATTAAAAGGCTATCAAGATTATTTAGAAAAAAGAACTACAAATCACATATTTCAGTCTTCAAAAAAGAAAAGGGATCCCCATCCAATCAATAGTTTAATTAAAAATATCCTTGAGAAATCGCCAAAACAGCCTAAAAAAGCAATCCCACCAGAAAAATTCTATAGAACAGTTCAAAAAATCAACAATTGGGAGGAAATAAACAAAAAAAGGACACTAACAGGACTAAAAGGAGAAGAAGTCATTGTTGTATTAGAGCAAGATTTCTTTAGATCTATTGGACGTGAGGATTTAGCTCAAAAAGTTAGGCATGTCTCTGCTGAAGATGGAGATGGTCTAGGATACGATATTTTATCTTTTTTTGAAGATGGCAAAGAAAAATACATCGAAGTAAAAAGCACTACAGCTTCACTCAATTCCCCCTTTTATTTATCAAGAAACGAGTTGGCCTTTCTCAAAGAACACGACGAAGATGCTTTTATTTATAGAGTATTTCTTTCTGAAAAAAATCCTGAAATCATTTCATATTCAAGTAGTGAAGTTTTAAATAAAAATGACCTTATTCCTATGCAGTATATGGTAAAGTTAAAATAAAAATTACTAACATATCCCACCATGAAAACATATAAAGGGTCATGCCATTGCGGCGCAGTACAGTACGAAGTCGACACCGACCTTGCCAGAGTTATCGACTGCAACTGCTCGCACTGCCACATGAAAGGATTAGTCCTCAACTTTGTTGACCAGGAAAAGTTTCGCCTCACCAAAGGAGAAGACCAACTCACTTCGTATCAGTTCAACACCAAAGGAATCGATCATCTTTTCTGCAAAAACTGCGGAACCCAATCTTTTGCAAAGGGAATAACCTTTCCTCAGGTTGGAATCAATGTCCGCTGTCTTGAAGGTGTAGACATATCTAAACTCACCCTCGAGCACTACAACGGGAAAGATATCTAAGCTTTCAAGGCTTCCTCCCAACGACCATCTTTCCTGGCAGCATCAACCTCTTTCTGGCCGGCCGCCTTCATTTTACCCGATTTCATAAGCTCCTCAGCAATGCCCCGATTAATTTTCGACCATTTACTCTTTGGGCGCCGCGCCGTAAATCTCAAAACATAAAAATTCTCGTCATACGTATTCTTCAGACCATCAATCCATCCATACATAATAGCCGCCTCACGAGCTTCTGCATATGTCACCGATGGAATATTCGCTGCCTTTTTTGCAAACTTAAACCAAACCGCCCCTTCCTGCCCATGATGCTTTTTCAGCCAGTCCAAACACTCCCTCTGATTCTTAAACGTAAAAACCGGCAAATCTTTATGCATTTCCATACAGCAATCCTAACATGAAAGCCTGAAGCCATGATATAGTTACTCCAAGACATAAACATCACCATGAAAAAAACTCTTCTTCTTATCACCACTTTAGCCCTCGCAGGATGCAATCTTTTACAAGCACCTCAATCTCCAGCGCCAAATACTCAAACTGAAACAGAAATTCCAGAGCAGGAAATCCAACAAGAAACCGAAACAACCCCAGAAGACATATTCAGCCAGATCAACGCAGAAGTAGCAAACGCCACCATCACCACCAAAGAACTGGAAGGATTTTCAACCGAAGGATCTATCGCCACCTTTTATGAAATCAATGACGAAATTCGAAAAATTAAAGTCACTCACTTTGGAGAAACAGGAAAACGAGTAAACGAATTCTTCTACGAAGACAGCGACGAACCATTCGCAGCCATAACAACACTCCACACATACAACGCACACATCATTGATCCAGAATTCGACGAATCCAAGACAACAGTAGAAAGTCAAACTTTGCATTTCCCCGAAGATGCAGAGACCAAAACTGGCGACGACCTCTTGCTCGAAGCTGATGAACTTCTTCACATCCTCTACGAACCACCATTCCCAAACGAAGAAAATGAACCTGACAACCTCCAAAGCTACGCTAAAGACTATTTTAGCCTGACCTATCCATCAACATTCATGGTTCAAACCGCCGATAGAGACTATGGAAAACTCATTTCCACTGATGACACGGTAATAGTCGAACTGTATTCACCGCTCTGGAGCGGAGAACCAACAAGCCTCTTCGAAAGAAGTAACGAAGACGAAATAGCCACAAAAACCACAACCTCAACCGACTCTAACTCAAGCCTGGGAACAGGAACAACCCGCACCACCACATGGAAAACCTTCGAAGCCAAAGATGGCCTCTATACAAGATCTATCGAAGACAACCTCTTCACCGGACCAGATGGATCACAAACCCGCTACACCTGGTCTGTCCAATACAAAAATCAGGAAGCCTACGATCTCCACAAAGCAGAATATCTTCTTATAAAAGATTCTCTCATTCAATACGCCGACTAAACTTATTCAGCCATCGCCTTTTTACACGGCTCACAGAAAGCTGGAACTTCCCCAGTATCAGCCATTTTCCTTGAACAATCTTCACATGGCTCCACCTCTTTTAGTGGATGTCCGTACCGATCGCACCCCTCAGCTGCGCACATTCCCTGCATTGTGGAAAGCCCGGCACAAGAACCCATACAGTGGTACAATTTCATAAGAACACGTTACGAAATACATCACTCCTCAGTATAGCCCATCCAGTTGCAAAAGCAAAAATCACCTCTACAATATTATTATCCTTTAACCCCTTCACATGACTGACGATCAAAATTCTAAAAAAGATATGAATGAAATGACCGATAACGACTGGAAAGAAAAACTGACCGACGAACAGTACAACATCACCCGTAAAGGTGGGACAGAAGCACCTTTTACCGGCAAATACTACAAAAACAAAGAGTCCGGAACCTATATGTGTGTCTGCTGTGGAGCCGAACTCTTTTCATCTGACACCAAGTTCGAATCCGGGTCTGGATGGCCAAGCTTTTCCGATCCTAAAAATCTGGAACATATTAAGTTGCTGGAAGACACCAGCCATGGGATGATTCGCACCGAAGTTCGATGCAAAAAATGTGACGCGCATTTAGGCCATGTGTTTGACGATGGTCCAACCGATTCAGGAAAACGATACTGCATTAACTCCGCCGCTCTCGACTTTAAAAAGAAAGAGGACACCAATGAAAAGTAAGGAACTCCACATCAACGACTACAGCATTATTGGAGATCTTCTGACTGTCGCTCTCATCGGCAAAGATGGATCAATCGACTGGTACTGCATTCCTCACATCAACTCCCCGAGCGTTTTTGCTGCCATGTTGGACAAAGACAAAGGAGGTAACTGCACAATCCAACCTTCAAAAAAGTTCAAATCCAGACAAAAGTACATCAAGAATACGAATGTTCTGGAAACCCATTTCAAAACGCAAACCGGAACATTTGTTTTGACCGATTTCATGCCGGTAAAGCATGTCGAAAAACCGTACGAAAACACGTTCCCAACGCTGATTCGAAAAATCACCTGCACAAAAGGGAAAGGAGAAATAAATCTAGAATTCCAACCGCACTTTGACTACGCGCGCTCAAGCATGTCTTTCCAAAAAACGGATCGCGGGGCAGTCGCCAATAATCACAAAGAGTCGCTTTACATCGACACCTCTATCCCCCTTGAAGTCGACTCCAAAGGAGCTGCAGGGAGCATAAATCTAAAACAGGGCGAAAGCGTTTGGGTTACTCTTCAATACAATGACGACCGCCGGCTCATGGAAGAACAATGCCAAAAAGCATTGGAAACAACCATCGCCTTCTGGCGAAGCTGGATTAATGATTGCGATGTTTGCCAACCCGAAAGTGGGCTTTTTACCGGGCCGTGGAAGGATGTGATTATTCGATCAGGACTCGTTCTAAAATTGCTCATCCAGGATATGACCGGCGCCATCTGCGCGGCAGCCACCACTTCCCTCCCCGAACACATTGGCGGCGAGCGAAACTGGGACTACCGCTTCAACTGGATCCGCGATGCCGCCTTCACCGTCCGCGCACTCTACAAACTCGGCTACGTAAAGGAGGCTCGCAAAAACCTGGAATGGTTCATGAAAATCTGCACCGAAAACACCGCTCCAGAAGAGATCCAGATTATGTACGGACTCCACGGAGAAAAAGATCTGGAAGAACAAACCCTCGATCACCTCTCCGGCTACATGAATTCTCAGCCAGTCCGCATTGGAAATGGAGCCGCCAAACAAAAACAGCTCGACATCTATGGTGAACTGGTCAACGCGTTCTATGAAACCAGCCGCTTCGGCATCGACATCTCTGACCGCGAATGGAAATTTCTTAGCAAAATCGTCGATTACGTCTGCGAAGTATGGAACACCAAAGACGCAGGAATCTGGGAAGTTCGTGGCGGATACCAACATTTCGTTCACTCAAAACTCATGTGCTGGGTTGCACTGGATCGCGCGCTCAAAATGGCCGACAAGCATGATAAAGATTGCCCACGAGAAAAATGGACAACCGTGCGTCAACAAATCCACGAAGACATCCTGGAAAAAGGATTCAACTCCAAAATCAACAGCTTTGTTCAGGCGTATGAATCAGACATCATCGACGCCACCTGCCTCCTCATACCAATCTACAAATTTCTCCCCTTCGACGACCCACGCATCCAGGGAACACTCAACGCCGTCCTCAAAAAAATCACCACCAAAGAAGGACTCGTCTACCGCTACGAACACCGCACCGACGACGGACTGAAAGGCGAAGAAGGCGCATTCCTCCTGTGCTCTTTCTGGCTCATAGACGTACTCGCCTACTCAGGCCGGATCCAGGAAGCCAAAAGCCTCTTCTTTAAAATGCTCGAATGCACCAGCCCTACCGGACTTTTAGCAGAAGAGTTCGATCCAAAACACAACATTGCTCTGGGGAACTATCCTCAGGCATACAGCCACATTGGACTCATCAACAGTGCCCTGTACATTGAAAAAGCTCAGAAAAAAGGACTCGACACAAACCCCAAAGGCGAATTCAAAGAACTGGCCACCCGACTCAAAAACATTACCAAAGAGGCCCGCGCAAAACGTCGCGTCAAAAATTTTTAAAAAAGATTCTCACCATGGAAAAAATACGAATCAATAAGTTTATTGCTGAATCCGGTGTGTGTTCCAGACGCGAAGCCGATCGCCTTATTCAGGCAGGGAAAGTCATGATTAACGGCAAAAAAGCAGAACTCGGAGCAACCGTTTCCGAAGAAGACACCATCACTGTGAACGGCAAACCCATCAACTTGCAAAACGAAAAAATCTACATCGCCTTCCACAAACCGTTCGGTGTTATCACCACAACCGACAAAAACAGCGAAAACACTGTCATGGACTACATCGACCTCAAAACACGCGTCTACCCAATCGGACGCCTGGACGTCCATTCATCCGGACTCCTCCTCCTCACCAACGACGGAGACATCGTGAATCGCATCCTCAAATCCAAACATAAACTGGAAAAAGAGTATTTCGTCACACTCAACAAATCCATCACCGATGAACACGTCCAAAAAATGTGCGACGGGATCGACCTGGACGGCCAGACAACCCTCCCAGCCAAAGTCAGCAAAATTAACAACCGTCAAATCCGCATGATCCTCATCCAGGGCATGAATCGACAAATCCGCCGCATGTGCGAAAAACTTGGCTACGAAATCAAAATCCTCAAACGCGTCCGCGTCGGAACCATAACCCTGGAAGGACTTCCCCGCGGCAAATGGCGGCACCTCACAAAAAAAGAGGTCGCCTCTTTGGCAACCTCTTCTTGAGTTTTCTAGGGCGTTGAACAATTAACGTTCGATACCTGCATACTCATCCGAATGCTTTTGGATAAGCTCTCGGAACTTTGTAGCAGCAGCTTCATCAAACTTCCCTTCCTGCAATCGGCCATGCTCATCTTTGGTTATCCGGGGTGTCCAGTAACTTTCAACTGTTGACCACTTGGTAGGAGTAAATCCTTCTCGTTCAAGCACTTGCTCATATGGAATCTTTTCTTCCGGATTGTTTGGATCTTTTTCATAGATCATTGCCGCCTTAATACGAGCATAATCTTCCAAAGAACATGGTTCATCACCACCAGAAGCCTCTTCAAGAGCCTTCTGATATGTTGGCATAAAAATCTGTTGGATCGCCATTGCGTGCTGAGGATCCATCATCATTTCAGTCCATCCCTTCTTCGCTTCCTCCCAATTTTCCTTGGAAACACCATTTGCAGCTGCAATTTCTGCATGCTTGTCAGTTTCTTCTGGTTGAGTATTCGCCATAAGCGCGCAAAGCTTTGCATATTGCTCAAGACCAACTCCACCTATTGTATGAGTTGAAAAATCCATAAAGTAAAAAGTAAAAAAATAACCAAACGAACAATAGCAAAACTCACAAAAAAAACACAAGCGAGTTCCACTTACAAAAAAGCACCTTTAATGGCATACTATAAAAAAATAAAGTCTATATGGAAAAACTGTTTATTCCTGTTATAGCCGGAACCACCCGTCCAAAAAGACGATCTTTTAACGTGGCAAAACTTATTCATGAAATCGCCGGCAAACTCCCCGAAGTCGAAAGCCAACTGCTCGATCCAAACGATTTCAATATGCCCTTCGACGGCAACGACGAAGAAAACAAAGATCCAAAATATTCAGAAATCTCAGCGAAAGCCGACGCATTTTTTCTGGTTCTTCCAGAATACAATCACGGCTATCCGGGAACCCTTAAAAGATTCATGGACAGCGAATTAAAAAACTATGTTCACAAACCCGTCGCATTCGCGGGAGTCTCCAACGGGCCATGGGCCGGCGTTCGTGCAATCGAAGCCTTCGTGCCATCAGCACGTGAAATGGGTCTTGCCGTCACCTTCACCGATGTTAACTTCCCATTTGTCAGCAAACTCTTTGATGAAGAAGGAAAACTCCTTGATGAAGCGTACATTCCCCGAATCGAAAAAGCCTATAAAGAGCTGATCTGGATGGCCACAACGCTCAAATGGGGCAGACAAAACTTAGAACAAAACACTTAACTTTCATGCTATGAAAAAAACTATTATTGGACTCATCCTTGTAGCAACACTTGCCGGATGTCAGACCACACCCGAATCAACCTCCAATCAAGTTCAAACAAAACCGGAAAATGAAAACACTCAAAAAGTGGCATCCATAAAAGTCGATAACGTAACACCACATCAGGTAGTATCCAGTCCTCTGGATATCAAAGGAGAGGTCCGCGGGAATTGGATGTTTGAAGCAGTTTTTGATATTGAGCTCCAGACAGCCGATGGCCAGGAAATTGCAAAAGCTCCAGCCTATGCCACCGACAACTGGATGACCACAGACTTTGTTCCATTTGAATCAACAGTCACATTTGACGCGCCCGAAGCAACTGAAGGAAAATTAATATTCATACAATCATCGCCAGCAGGTGAAGACGGTCCGGAACCAGAATTCTTCGAAATGCCTGTTCGCTTCAGCGAGCAAGAATAAAATCCATAACTATGCATAAGTATCTTGTTATTGTTGCTGTCACATTTCTTGTCGCTATTGGCGGCGGATTCATTACAGAGGCTGGGCTTGGCTGGTATAGCAACCTCAACCTCCCAGCAAGTATTCCAAACGGCAACACCTACAGCATAGCCTGGACCATTATCTACATTCTCACCGCCATCTCCGCGATCCTTATTTGGACACTCAAACTTCGTGGAAATTTAAAAAAAAGAAGAAAACTTCTCACCTACACATTCATCGCCAACGCTGCTCTCAACCTGCTTTGGTCATACATATTTTTTGGCATGCACAGCATTGGATTAGCCCTGTTCGAAGCCATGTTCCTAAAAATCAGCATCATTCTCCTCATTATATTGGCATGGCCAATTCATAGAATCGCCGCAATTCTTCTCATCCCTTATCTCTGCTGGGTAACTTTTGCCAGTTATCTCACCTACAGCGTCCTCATTCTCAATTAGGTACCGAACATGAACAAACCAAAAATTGTCATCCTCGGGGCTGGCTTTGGTGGGATTTATACCTATCTCCACCTTCGCAAAAAACTCAAGCCCTCAGAAGCCGACATCATCCTTGTCAACAAAACCAACCACTTCCTTTTTACCCCAATGCTCCACGAAGTTGCGACTGGTGGACTTGGACATCATCAAATCGTCGAATCATTAAGAGAAATCATTTACGATTCCGATACCAATCTTTACGTTGCCAATATTGAATCGGTCGATTTTGATGCAAAAAAAGTTCACACCAATGTTGGAGATATCAATTTTGACTACCTTGTTATTGCCACGGGCGCGACCACCAACTTCTACAACATACCAGGTGCCAAAGAAAACGCATTCACAATAAAAAGCCTTGGTGAAGCCATAAAACTCCGAAACTATTTCATCGACAATTTTGAAAAAGCATCAAAAGTAAAGGATGCCAAAGAGCGCAAAAAGCTTCTCAGTTTTGCCATCGTGGGCGGCGGAGCAACTGGCGTGGAGGTTGCGGGTGAAGCTTCCGATTTCTTCTACAAAACTTTCTGCAAATATTATTGTCAGGATATCGAAGCTGGAGATGTAAACCTCTATATCATCAATCGCGGCCCGGAACTCTTACCCCAATTCAATCCATATCTTCGCAAAAAAGCGCTCAAAGCACTCACCAAAAAGAAAGTACAAATCAAACTCAACAGCAGCGTCACTTCCATAGAAAAAGATCACATTCAACTCTCAAGCGGAGAAACGCTACCCGTAAACAATGTCATCTGGACCGCTGGAGTCAAAGCCAATCCACCAAAAATCAATCAAGAAATCCCAACCGATTCATCCGGACGGCTCAAAGTAAACCAACATCTTCAAATCAAAGGTCATCCTCACATCTTCGCACTCGGAGATGTAGCATCCTACGAACACCAATCCGGGAAAGCACTCCCCATGCTCGCACAAGTTGCCGTACAGCAATCCAAAACAGTAGCCAACAACATTGCAGCCAGCATCCAGCAAAAACCCCTCAAATCTTTCAAATACCATTCCAAAGGTGAACTCGTTTCAATAGGCCAATGGGGCGCACTCGGCCACACACTGGGCGTCAACTGGTCCGGCCCAATCGCATGGTGGCTCTGGCGCACCGTCTACCTCTTCAAATTCATCTCCTCATCCAAAAAAATCAAAATTGCGATAGATTGGACCGTCAATCTCTTCCATCACCGTGACATCACCCGCGCCTAAAATCTGCCATAAAAAAAGAGCGGACACATAGCCCGCTCTTCTCCTTGAAAGTTATAACTTAGAAGCTTCCGCCTCCTCCACCTTCATTGTCCCGAGGTTCCATTGGGCGTGCCTCGTTCACGATGATCTTTCGACCATTTGGATCTTCCTTTTCATGGAACATCTCAATAGCCTTTGCGGCTTCTTCTTCGGTTTCGAATTCAACGAAACCAAACCCCTTACTGCGGCCAGAAAATTTGTCCACAATAATTTTGCAAGAAACAACGTTTCCCGCTTGTGCAAACATGTCGCGGAGCTGGTCCTCTGTGGTGCTCCATGAAATGCCTCCAACAAATAGTCGCTTTTCCATAGGAAAAAAATAACAAGTACTAATCGCGACTTTGCTCCTCTACTTCACAAAAGTCAAGATCTATTCTACAATCACCCCATAAATATTTTTTAAAACCTGTCATGCAAAACTCGCTTAACCGCCTTACCGGTTCTTTAAAAGGGATCCTTATCGGGTTTATTCTCTTTTTTGTATCGATCGGAGTCCTTTATTGGAATGAAGGTCGTGTCGATCTATCTGGAGTTGCAAAAGATGCTATAAAAATCTCTGCCACCGAACAAAATCCAGAAGCAGAAGGAAAACTGGTATCTCTTTCCGGAACCATTGAAACCGACGGAATCATTGGAGACATCTACCTCCAGGAAGGCGACTACGTTGCCGTTCGCCGCAACGTGGAAATGTATGCATGGGACGAAAAAAGCGAATCTGTAGAAAACAATGACACCTACGTCGACAATCAAAACCCAGATCAAAAACGTATAGAAGATCGCGTTTATTCATACGAAAAAGTCTGGACCTCAAACCCATCGGACTCCAGTAAATTTAAATTTGGAGCCGACCATCAAAATCCACAAAAAGCGATCCAGGATGAAACCATTAAAGCTCCTTCAGCCAAAGTTGGACTCTACACGCTCAATCTGGATAAAGCTCAACTCCCGGCATTCCAGGAACTCCCACTAACAGAAGAAACAGCTCTCCTTGATGAAGGGGATCTCATGATGGACGACGATGAAGAGATGATGTACTTCGACAACTTTGAAGACATTGCCCCAACTCTGGAAAGCAATAAATACATCTTTAAAGGATTCGGAACCCTTGAAGCCCCAGAAGTTGGAGACGTTCGCATTAGCTACTCTGTTGTCCCATCAAACCAACAGGTAACCGCTTTTGGACAACAATCCGGAACAGAACTCAGCACTTTCGTTGGGCCAAAAAACTCAAATTTTTACCGAATTTTCAGCGGCACACACGAAGAGTCTCTCTCAAAAATGACTACAGAACACAGCCAATCAACATGGGGGCTTCGCATCCTTGGATTCTTCCTCATGTGGGTAAGCCTTGGTATGCTCCTTGGGCCAATAAGCACCGTTCTTGATTTTGTACCACTCGTTGGAGACCTGAGTAAAAGCGTAATTGGAATCGCAACATTCATTGTTGCCGCAGTGGTTTCAACCGTTGTTGTATTTGTATCGATGATTCTTCACAACATTATAGCGCTTATTATTGTTGCCCTCCTCGTTGTTGGAGCAGTTGTAATGGTGTTACGTCAAAAAGCACAAAGCAAACCAGCTACCAAGAGCTAAAAATTACACATTTTATCTACTAAAAAGCGCGGCAACCTTGCTGCGCTTTTTATGTGGAATCAGTTCACGAAAATTCAATCGATCCCCTCCTCCATACAAAACAATCACCAAGGCAGTAACAAAAATAGGCATATGTCCAATCACTTCAATCGGACCTAAAAGTATAAACGTAATAGTAAAAAAGAAAGCTGTCGCAAACATATTAATCCGGGGGATAAATCCAAGGATTAAAATCGTTCCGAATAAAAACTCCATAGCTCCCGCCGAAAAAACGAACATCAAATTCGAAAAATCAGCAATCCCCAACATCTGCATAAAATTCCAATGGAACTCATTCAGAAAGTTGAGACCCAATTCCGGGTGTAAAAACTTTTCCGAAAACGCCAGCACAATCAAAGCTATACCTGAAAAAACGCGCAATAGCGGAATGGCATAAGCCTCGTACTCTTTTGACCAGGCATAACTCTCTGGATGTTCCAAAAACAAAAATGCCGCCACTCCAATCATAAAAACTTCATCCAGAAGTGGCATAACGCCATAAGACATCATCGATCCAAGATACAAAAGAACAATCCCAACCGCCGCCCATCGAACTTTCACTCCAAAAACAAGCATCAATCCCAAAAGAACCTGCAATCCAACCAGTGCAAATTCAAAAGTCGAAACCACTTTAAAAGGTGGAGCAAAAACCGCACCTAGATAAGCTTCCAATAAAAAATTCACACCAATCGTTATCGCAAAAATTTTATAAATAACAGACTTCCACTTCTCCGCCTTCTTAAAAATCTTTGCCTTAGGTTCAGGCAAAACAATATCCAATAAGAATGCCACCAGTACCGTTAAAACAATAACCGCTATCCACATCATCACAAACGGATCGGTTAACGCATAATGCGTGGTCTCTCTGGCCACAATCTCCTCCGTCTCCACGAACCACTTCACATGGGCCAAAGCTGGATGAACAAACAAGAAATTAATCAGTACCCCGCCACTCAAACCGGACAAAAAACGAATGATATTTCTTTTCATATTTTTTTGATTACTCAAACCATTATATCACATCCACCAAATAGACTCACATCTAAAAAAATGGTATAATAATATGAATCACCAACTATTATGGATTTCACTATTTTTGGATATATCGGGGTCTTACTCACCGGAACTCACCTCATCCCGGAAGTATACAAGGCCATTCACACCCAGCATCTCCGCGATGTCGCATGGTCAATGCTTATCCTCTTTTTGGGAGGATCGCTATCCTGGGCAATCTACGGATACCACTTACAAGACATACCTATCATTGCATCAGCATCACTCAACACTTCTGCTACCAGCATTCTGATCATTCTTAAAATCCTCTACAAAAAGAACGATCAACCCATCGCCGAATACATAAAAGTTCGGAGCAAAAAGAAAAAAGATCGTCAATAAGGTGGTATAATGGCAGAAATGCCCAAAAAAACACCCACCAGAATCATCCTTGCATCCAGATCACCAGCCCGCCGAAAACTTCTGAAAGAGCTGGAGATCGATTTCGAGTGTCACGCCAGTGGATATGAAGAGGACATGAACGCCCGCAAAACTGCTCCGGCGCTCGCCAAATTCCTGGCCTTCAAAAAGGCCGAATTCGTGGCGCACAAATATCCAGACTCCATCATTATTGGAGCCGACACTTTCGGAACCATGAATGGTAAAAAATTCGGTAAACCCAAATCCATCACTGAGGCCAAAAAAATGATCGCCGCCTACAGCAACAATGCCATGAAAGTTTACACCGGCGTTGCTGTTATCAAAACCAGTGACCGTGGTACAATTATCAAAAAACTGAGCGAACACGCCGTTACCACACTGCATTTTGGAAACATTTCCAACCAGGAAATTGACCAGATTATTAAAGAGGACGATGTAATGAACGTTGCGGGAGCCCTCACTATTGAAGGTCATGCCGGTAAATTCATCCACACAATTTATGGTGACTATCACAACGTTATCGGCCTTCCACTCTTCCAGGTCGAAGAAATGCTAAAAAAATTGTAAGAAAGTTTTAAAGGATCGTTATACAACCGAAACACAGTAAAATTTACTTTCCTCAGCCCGGAAATGGCCACCGAAAAACAGCTCATTGAAGCCGCACAACAAGATAAAACTGCATTTGTAGCACTCTACGACGCCAACTTTGAAAAAATTTTCAAATACGTTGTCTCCCGTGTCTACAACCAGCACGACGCACAGGACATCACATCCGAAACCTTCATGACCGCGCTGGAAAAAATGGACGACTACGAATATACCGGAAAACCTTTCAGCGCCTGGCTCTACCGCATTGCCATTAACAAAATGAACGACTATTTCCGATCCAACCAAAAAGCACAAAAAACGGCAATTAAGCAAATCCATAACAACGAAACCAAAGCAGAATCAGCCGACGCATCAATGAAAGAACAAGAAGAACAGATCGAATTCACCGAAAACCTCTCATCCCTCCACCTCGCCCTCGAAAAACTGAAAGACGAAGAAAAGCATATCATCACACTCAAATATTTTGAAAACCTCTCCTATAAAGAGATAGCAGAAGTACTCAACATCACAACAACCAACGTAGGCGTTAAACTCAACCGAGCCGTGGCTCGCCTCCAACAAATGTGTAACTACTAAAGCATGCCAAAAAATAATAACAACAACTTGGAGAAAGATCTTAAACAGCTTGCAACCATGCTGAAGAAAAAAGGAAATCCAGATTTCAAGAATCAGCTTCGAAGCCAGATTCAAGACAAAGCCAAAACCATGAACGAACCCTCAACAAAAGAAAAACGTGAACGGTTCAACTTTGGCTCACTCTTTAAATTTGGATTAATACCGGCAACCGCGCTTGTTCTCGTCCTCCTCTTTTCATTCAACATATTTGTACCAAAGAATGTCCTACCAGTAGAGTTCGTCAATGTCGCCGAAGCTAAAGATTATTACACTCTCACTGCATTAGCAGAAAGTGAAGCCGGCATCGACGCAGACAACGAATTCCTTTTAAAGAGTAAAGGATCGATCAGCGCTGGAGAAATACAAGAAAATTTAATCATCAGTCCAGATATTGCCGTAGAGGCAAAACAGCGCAGCGACAACGAAGTGATTATTCGCCCAGCACAAGATTTAAAAGAAGGCGAAGTCTACTCCATCACCCTCGAAGCCCAAAACATCACCGATAGCCCCTACAAAAAAGAGTACAGCTGGGCATTCCAGGTATCGAATCAACTTGCCATCACCAGCACCATCCCGGGAAACCAAACCAGCGACGTTCCAACCAATAGCGGCATCGAAATCCAATTCAACACTTACGGCATCACCGCTCAAGAGTTCCAAAATAACTTCAGCATTGAACCAAGTGTAAACGGAACCTTCAGCATGGATGGCAAAACAGGAATTTTCGCTCCCCAAGAGCTGGCAAAAGAAACAGTTTATACCGTGACCATCAACGAAAATCTGACCATACCAGGAAGTGACAAAACCCTTGGGCAGCCATACACATTCCAATTTGAAACCAGTGGATCAACCGCGTATCTCACCAGTATCAACTTCAGAAAAAACATCAACGAGTTTGATCCTTCCCGCGAACCAGTTCTGGAAATAAACTTTAATAATAGAGGATCCTCTTCTGCTGTATCAGGATCGGTTTATACCATTCCAAATGCCGAAAATTTTGAACAGATCATCAATGAAAAATTTGCAGGAAAACCATACTGGGTTCAGTATCGCGAACAAAATGTCGACACCAACAACCTCAGTGAAAAATTCAGCTTTAACGACCTTCCACTAGAAGGAAACGATTACACAAAATATCTGGCACTTCCGGAAGTCCTCCCTGAAGGATACTACCTCATAGAACTAAGATCCAATGACGAAGTCGTGCAATCGCTTATCCAGGTAAGCAACACCGCGGCATTCCTGAACATTAGCGCAGAAAAAGCCTTTGTCTGGCTCCATGACAATCAAAATAAAAATCCAATTCAGGGAGCCACAGTTCAGATTTCCAACTCAGACACAACTGTCTCAACAGATCAAAATGGATTTGTAGAACTGGATGAACTTCCAATAGAACAATACGACTATCAGAGTCAAAACTCTGGAGAAAATCTGATCAAAGTTACCCCTCCAGACGGATTCACAACCTTCTACGAATTCCGCAGCTGGTCTTCTTCATACGAAGAAAGAGTCTGGGACTACTTCCAAACCGATCGCAGCAACTACCTCCCAACCGATACAGTCCATTATTGGGCTTTCATTCAAGGAAAAAATGAGCCAATCAATGGTCCTGCAAAACTGGTTGTCGCACCAAACTACTTCTTCTTCGACTACGCAATCGCAACATCAGATCAGATCTACTACGAACAGGATGTAGAGATTCACGACGGACAAGTACTCAGCGGATCCTTCAACATCGACCGCCTACCAGCCCAATCATATAACATCACACTCGTTCAAAATAATGAAACCGTAAGCTCAACCTACTTCAGTGTCTCACCATACACAAAA
Source organism: Candidatus Peregrinibacteria bacterium (assembly GCA_020429235.1). Classification (GTDB taxonomy): domain Bacteria; phylum Patescibacteriota; class Gracilibacteria; order UBA1369; family UBA1369; genus JAGQLQ01. The sequence continues at coordinate 84,667 of JAGQLQ010000001.1, forward strand.
CCGGAATACCAAATTACGGCAACACCTGAGAGAAAAGCAATCTACCGGGGCGGCTCAACCGACATCAACATTGAAACAACATTCTTTGAAGGAACACCAGTCCCAAACCTGGAGCTTCAAACCAGAAACTACGTGAACCCAGGCCAGGATGAACAAATCCAAACCGACATTCAAGGAAAAGCATCCATCACATATAATGACACCACCAGCTCATGCGAAGGCGAAACATACTGCAGCCTCTTCTACACTGCCTACCAAGCTATTACTCCTGTACGGGAAGAGTTGGCAGATATTACCGGGTCAACATCCATCCACATAGTACGATCAAGTGTTGGCGCATCAGAAATAGAGACGAAAGCAGACAGCATTCGCGTGGAACTCCAACAAGTCGACCTCAACAAAGTTGCAGAACTTCCATACGTTTATGGTCAGGCAGATGTATGGCGGGGACCAGCAGCAAATGCCAGCGCCAACATTCTTATTGAAGAAATTTTCCATGATCGTATCGAAACAGGACAAGAGTACGATCCCCTTACAAAAACAGTACAACCTCAGTACCGATATGAAACCCGCTTTGAAGAAGTTGCACAAGAAAACAAAACAGCTGACAACCAGGGAATCATTGAATTCAATCCAGAACTGGATGAAAACAAAAGCTATCGTGTCATCTACACCATTTATGACGATGAAAACCGTTTCTACAAAGAAACTGCATTTATCGGACAATCATACCGCTATGACGACGGCTTCCTCCAACTTGTTGGCGGAGACGAAGACGAAAAATTTGTGCCGGGAGACCAAATTCAACTCCAGGTTGTTGATCATAATGGAGAACAATTAAGTGGGAACAACACCTTCATCTACTCAGTTGCATATCGTGAAGTAGAATCCAACATCCTTTCTCAGGATCAAACCTTCGACTACACATTTAAAGAAGAAGGAATTCCAAACACATCAATAAAAGTCTACAGCTACGACGGAACCCGATACCGGGCATCCTACCCACGAAGATTCACCTTCGACTACGAAACCCGCCGACTCGACATTACTGCCCAGCCAAACCAGGCAAGCTACGAACCGGGAGAAGACATTACCCTTACCGTTCACGTTGACGACAACGGAACACCCGTTGCTAACGCCTACGCCAACATCTACCTGGTCGACGAAGCCTATTATGCACTCTTCGCAGAAGGATTTAACGATCCTCTCAACACAATTTACGAAAACTCATTCTCAGACTTTGGCCAATCCTATGAATCCCTCGAAAACGCTGTCGCCACAGCTGACGGTGGAATGGGCGGATGTTTCATTGCCGGAACTCAGATTCTTATGGCCGATGGAAGCACCAAATCCATTGAAGACATTCAGAGTGGAGACGCAATTCTTACCAGAGCGGAAGCACGAGACGGACGACTCGTGGCGGGAAAAGTTGTAAAAACAGTCGAACATGACATCAACGAATACCTGCTCATCAACCACCACCTTGGAGTAACAAAAGAACACATCATCTTCCTGAATGGACAATGGCAACTGGCCGGGAAAGCCAGGCTGGGAGACACCCTTCTTGATCAAAATGGAACACCCGTTGTCATTAACAGTATCGAAACCATTCATAAATCACGAAAAGTTTACAACTTTGAAGTAGAGAACTATCACACCTACTTTGCAGACGGAATCTATGTCCACAACCAAAAAGGCGGAACCCGCGATGTCTTTAAAGATACAGCTATCTTTGAAGTCGTCGAAACCGATGGGAATGGAAACGCTCAAGTCACATTCGAACTGCCAGATAACATCACCTCATGGCGTGCAAGCATCGCAGCCATAAAAGGAGGAACAATTAAGGCAGGCCACACTTCAATCTCAATTCCTGTTACCAAACCGGTCTTTACTGTACCAGTCATCAATCCAGAATATCTGGAAGGCGACGACCCATCTATCCCGGTTCGTGCATACGGAACAGGACTCACCGAAGACAATGACATAAATTTTACCCTCAAAGTACCAAGTCTCAACTTTGAAGAGTCCAGCGCTGGAAAAGCCTTTGTCCCGAGTTATATCACCTTACCAACTCTCACCCTTGGAGATCACCGCATTGAAGTAACAGCCAAAGCTGGGGACAACACCGACACCATCGCTCTCACAACAAACGTCAGCTCAACGCACTTAAAAGAAAGCAAAATATGGAATGGTGTTGTTACAGAAGGCATGACCATTCCTGGATCAGGTGACGATCGAACCGAACTCATCTTTGGAAATAACGAGGTTGGGCCAATCTATGGAACATTAATGAGTGCTACTTACAACACTGTTCGTCGTGCCGACATAGCAGCGGCAGACTATGTCGCTCAAAAATTACTCGCGGAGTATTTTGACCAGGAATCACCAGTTGAAGCATTCGACTATACGCCATACCAAACAGCAACAAGCGGCATTTCAATCGTTCCATATGCCGATTCCGACCTTGCGCTCACTTCCCTCCTCCTGGGGCTGGATGAAACTCTTTGGGATGACCGGGCCGCCCGACAAGAACTAACAGCCATTGTTGAAAGTAAAGATGAAACACTTACACGAAAACTCCAGGCCATTTATGGATTAGCATCAGTTGATGCACCGCGCCTCACCGAGCTCAACTACCTCACAGCCAACAACGAACTCACCACCGAAGACCACATCTACGCCGCCCTCGCCTACATCCAGTTCGGCGCGTTCACTGAAGCAACAAACCACTACCTGGAAATTATGAAATCGTCGACCAGCGAATCACCTGCCCAAACACCAAACATTCTTCGCATCCCTGCGCCAACCAACGCTGGACTCACGCCCGAAGCCGCCCTGGATATTGGACTGGAACAAACAGCCCTTACAGCATTCATAGCCAGCGAAATCGGTGACCAAAACCACCAAAAACTCTGGAACTACATTCTCGCCGAAGGTCATGAACATACCGAAACTCTCATCCTGCAGGAAATGATGTATGCCCAATCACAACTGGAAAAAGGATTAAACGCGGAAGTCAGCCTCTCTATCAACGGTGAAAACATTAGCCTTAAAGGCATGGAGCTTCACCAAATGTCCGTCACCCCAGAAGAACTGGCAGCCTTGACCATCACCAACGTCCAGGGTGAACCATTCGTCATCAGCACCTACGAACAGGACCTGGACCTTGCATCCGCACAACAATCCCAAGGGTTATCTTTAAGCCGTCGCTACCTTGTTAACGGTCAGGAAACCACAAACCTCCAACCAGGCGACGACGTAGAAGTTCACTTCACCATCAACATCCCAACAGAACTGGAAGGAAGCTACGAAGTCAAAGAGTATCTACCAAGTGGACTCAAGCCAACCACTCAGGCATACCGCCCTTACTTTTATGAGGAGTCAGAAACAAACTACTACCATCCATACTATCAAGACGGTCAGGAAATTCGCTTCTATACATATTGCAGCAAAGAAGAACCAAGCTCTTGCACACGCGATTTCTACTACCTGGCGCGCGTCATTAATAAAGGAACATTCGTTCAGGAACCAGCAATCATTCAAAAATATGATAATCCTGCTATCATGGGTCTCAGCAGCTCGCAAAAGTCGAGCGTACAAATTCAATAACCCACACCCATGATAGCGCGAATTACTGAACTTAAAGACCACGTAGGAAAAGACGTGACCATCCAGGGATGGATGTATAACAAGCGGGGAAACGGAAAACTCTACTTTTTGCAACTGCGCGACGGCTTCGGGATGACCCAGGGCGTCGTTGTTGCAGATGATGTAAGCGCGGAAACAGCAGACATTGCAGAAAAGCTGACCGCCGAATCCTCAGTTCGGGTAACCGGAACAGTATCGCAGCATCCAAAAAAAGAGGATGTTTTTGAACTCCAGGTCAAAGATATTGAAGTCATTCAAATGTGCCAGGACGAATACCCAATCTCTAAAAAAGAGCATGGCGTAGAGTTTCTTTTGGATAATCGCCACCTCTGGCTCCGTTCCAGCAAAGAATGGGCAACCCAACGTGTTCGAAACACCCTCATCAACGCCACATACGAATACCTCAATGGCGACGGATTCACCAAAATCGACTCACCGATTCTCACTCCAAACGCATGCGAAGGAACCACCGAACTCTTTGATATCGACTACTTTGAACAAGGAAAAGCCTACTTGAGTCAATCCGGGCAGCTCTACCTTGAAGCAGCCATTTTCTCACTTGGCCGCGTATTCGATTTTGGACCGGTTTTCCGCGCAGAAAAGTCCAAAACGAGGCGTCACCTTACCGAATTCTGGATGATGGATGCCGAAGGTGCCTTCGTAGAACACCAGGAAAACATGGATATTCAGGAAGGATTGGTAAAACACATGGTCAAATCCGTTCTGGAAAAGAATAAAAAAGACCTGGAAATCCTGGAAAGAGACACTGCCCCACTCGAAAAAGTTGTTAATGAACCTTTTCTTTGCAAAACTCATGCGGAAGTCGTTGCCGAACTTCAGGGAATGGGCTCAGACATCAAGGAAAATCACGATCTTGGCGCCGATGATGAAACCATGCTCATGGAAAAATATGACGTCCCGATGTTTATTGAAAAATATCCGGCCGAAGTAAAAGCCTTCTACATGAAACGCGATCCACAAGACGAAACCCGCGCACTTTGCTCCGACTTGCTTGCCCCGGAAGGATACGGAGAAGTCATTGGCGGAAGCCAACGTGAAGACGACTACGACACCCTCCTGGAGCGCATTCGCGAACACAACCTTCCAGAAAAAGAGTTCCAGTGGTATCTGGATCTCCGCAAATACGGATCCGTCCCACATTCAGGCTTTGGTTACGGTCTGGAACGCATTGTTACATGGGTCTGCGGCCGCAAACACGTTCGCTCAGCCATCCCATTCCCACGAACCATCTACCGAATCACGCCGTAAAGAATGTCGATCCTCTCCAAAAACAAGAAAGCGCTCGCGGATTACGAAGTTCTCGACAAATATGAAGCAGGCATCCAACTTTCCGGACCAGAAGTAAAATCTGTCCGGGGAGGCCACGCAAACCTGAAAGGTAGCCACATTACCATCACACCAAAACACGAAATTTTCGCCCTCAAAATCCACATTAGTCCCTACAAACCTGCCGCAGGACAACAAGCTGACTACAATCCCACCCGCAAACGCAAACTCCTTCTCCACAAAAAAGAGATCGAAAAACTGGAAAAAGAACTCAATACAGAAGGCGTCACGCTTATCCCTCTGGATTTTCACCTTTCTCACAATCATATTAAGGTTTTATTAGGTGTCTGCAGAGGAAAAAAGAAATACGATCGACGTGCAGAACTCAAGAAAAAAGACCAAAATCTGGACATCAGACGGGCCCTCAAAAAGCACTCCCGCAATACTTGACAAAATAGCATAAATAGGATAAAGTAATGCCTATTTTTAAGGATCTATGAGCTATTTAGACAAGATTGAGTCTCAACCAGACGTCAAGCCAGCCCCAGCCGATACAGACAAACTCGTCTCTCAATACTACGAAACAGCTGAGGCAGCTCAGCAATTAGTGGCCGGATTCATTCATGAAATGTTCCAGGTTATTGATCGCAAAGAGATGCAGGAATTCAATGCCATTAACAGCATCCTGTGGGAACTTCTGGATGGCCATCAAAAAATGCGTCAACGCCGTACTAAAGCCGGCTATAATCAAAAATTTTCTATCGAAACGCTCGAAGACATGATTGAGGAATTGAAATCGAACTTTTTTGAATACATTTGTGACATTCGTGGACCGGAAACACCACCTTCAGGACAATATGAATTTGGAAATCAGCACACCCAGGTCGATGAAGTTTCACAGCAAATGAGCAGTTCAATCATCGACACTCTCACAGGCCAGGCCCTCGACCTCGACCAGGAGGAACCAACTGAAGATGACCTTGCCGCTATGGAGAAACTTCTCCAGGAGGAATTTGCAGAACTCTTTGAAGAATAATCAACCATGAAAAATCCACAATCCCCAAACTTCATAGACGAATCACCAACGCTTTTTAATCGACCTCAAGCCTTTATAACCCAACATATATCGCAGCAATACGAAAACCCACTGCAGGCACGCCTCCTCATGGACACATACCTGGAAAACCTTGCCACAGAACTGAAATACTGCGAAATGATAGATCTCTATTGCATCCTGATAAAACTTGAAAAAGAGATCGTGGAAAAATTTGGACAAGATGATGCTGATGTCATGGACATTCAGGCCATGCGTGAAGAAATAGCCAATGACGAAATTGATTTCCGTACATTTTTATATGCAGCTCTCAAGAAGATTTTTTTCAAACTCACCAAACAAGGACCTGACATTACAGGCAATCAAACCCATATTGCCAAAGCTATGGCAACTCTAAATAAAATCATCACTGAACATCCAGAAGACCAGAAAATCCGCCAGGCAGTAGAAAAAACCATAGAAGAATGCCAGGAAGCAGCCCTCCGAAGAGTCAAAAGAATCATGCGAGCATGGCAGGCAAAACAGTTTAAAGGCGAACATTGAGGATTTTAAAACTTCTGGTAGAATAACCAGGCCTCTTACGGCACAAACAAGAGGTTTTATGACTATTATGATAAACAATGAACATTAATCCACACATCTTTCGCGCGTACGATATCCGCGGTATAGCCATGGGCGAGAATCCCGATCTGACCGTCGAAACCATGAAGTTGATTGGTCAGGGCATGGGAACCTACATGCAACGGACCTATCAGACCAAAAACATGATGGTTGGGCGAGACAACCGTCTCCACAGCCCGGAATTACAAAATGCCTTTATTGAAGGAGTTCTTTCAACCGGTGTCGATGTTGTAGATTGCGGAATTTCAACTTCGCCACTCCTCTACTACTCTGTGTGTAAATTCGGGATGGATAGCGGCGTGAACATCACCGCCAGCCACAATCCAAAAGAGTACAACGGGGTCAAACTTGTTCGTGAAGGTGCCCACTCAGTTTGTGGAGAAGAGCTGCAAAAGATCCTCAAACTCATTCAGGATCAGGATTTCGAAACCGGATCAGGTGAACGATCAGAAAAAAACGACAATTTTGACGTTTATAAAGAAGACATTGTCAGCCGCATCAAACTGGCAAAACCTTTAAAAGTGGTGATCGACGCCGGCAACGGAACCGCAGGAAAATTTGCACCAGAACTGTTCCGCGCGCTCGGCTGCGAAGTCACCGAACTCTACTGCGAACTGGACGGAAACTACCCAAACCACGAAGCCAACCCCGAAGAAGAAGAAAACATGCGTGAACTGGGGGCATTGGTCCGCGAACAAGGGGCAGACCTTGGAATCGGATTCGATGGCGACGGTGACCGCGTTGGAGTGGTGGACGAAAACGGAAAACACTACTCTGCCGACTTTCTGGTAATCCTCTTGGCTCGAGAACTCCTGGCCAACAAGCCTGGAAGCCAGATTGTATTCGATGTAAAAGTCTCAAAAGTACTCATTGAAGAGATCGAAAAAAATGGGGGAATTCCAGTCATGTGCAAAACCGGACACTCGTTCATTGAAACCAAAATGCACGAAATCCACGCACCACTTGCCGGTGAAATCAGCGGACACCTCTTCTTTGGAAAAGATCATTACGACTACTACGGGTTCGACGACGCTTTCTTTGGAGCCTGCAAAATCCTCCAAATCCTCGCACAATCGGGGCAAAAATTCTCCCAACACTTCACCGATCTTCCAAAACTCTACACCACACCAGAATACAAAACTCCATGTCCTGACGACAAAAAGTTCGCCGTGGTTGAAGAGTTAACCAAAGCATTCGAACGCGAACATAACTGCATCACCATCGACGGTGTGCGCGTCAACTTCGACGAAAACTCATGGGGAGCCGTTCGATGCTCTAACACCAGCCCGAACCTCACCCTCCGCTTTGAAGCCCAAACCGAAGAACGACTCAACCAAATTCAAAAAATCATGGCAGAAAAACTCCAACAATACCCGGAAGTCGACGTATGGTGGGCAAAAGAAGAAGCAAGCAACTAAGCACTGATCATGGAAACAACATTTCAAACAGCGAAAACTGCGCTCCACGTTGGAAAACGCCAAGACCCAAAGCGGCTTATCCGTAAGCACCCATTGTGGCGCGCACTCGAAATCGTACCAGGAGCAATCCTCTACGCCGTCATTCTTGGACCACCACTCCTCTCATTCATCGTTCCAGATTGGATCGCCATCTTCATGATTGTCTACACCACCATGTGGCTTTTTCGATCAATCAAACTTTCGGTCAACCTTTACCGCGCCTACAGAATCTCTAAACGCGCGCTCAAAACCAACTGGAACAAAATGATCAGCCTCAACGATCATCCGGAAAAAATCGACTACGAACTCAAACGCATCAACAAAGAAAAAGATCCTCGCAAATACTTTGAAATTCTCAATCTCAAGAGTCAGGTACAAAAGCTCCAGCACATTGGGCAGTGGAAAAAATCAAAAAATATGTACCACGCCATCATCTGCGTAACCTATAAAGAGTCGTACGAACTCCTCCGTGAATCGCTCAAATCATACGCTTTCAGCAAATACCCAGCCGACAAAATCATTATGGTTTTAGCCGGAGAAGAAAACGACGAAAAAAACTTTGTTCCGATTGCCAAAAAACTGGAAAAAGAGTTTGGGCACCACTTTAAGAAATTCATGTACACCGTTCACCCAAAAGACATTCCAGGAGAATGTCGAGGAAAGAGTGCCAACGCAACCTTCGCTGCCAAAGAACTCAAAAAGTATGTGGATAAACTGGGCATCAAATACGACGACCTGATGATCTCCAACTTCGACGCCGACACCGTCGCTCATCCAAACTACTTTTCTGAACTCACCTATAAATACCTCACGACCGAAGACCGCAGCCTCAAAGCCTACCAACCAAACTCTCTCTTTCACAACAACCTCTGGGACGTTCCACTGATGATGCGTGTGGTAGCGCAAGCCTGCTCATACTGGCGCCTCGCCGAAAGCGTGGAACCCAAGAAATATAAGAGTTTTTCCAGCCGATCGCTTAGTTTCCAAACCTTGGTAGAAGTGGACTACTGGGATGTCACCATCATCCCGGAAGACAGTCGCCAATACTGGACCGCTTACACCATCTACAACGGCCAACACGAAGTCGTACCGATCTTCACACCGGTGTACATGGATGCCGTCCTTTCCGAAACATACGTGAAAACATTCCAGAACCAATACAAACAGCTGCAACGTTGGGCATGGGGTGTGAGCGATTTCTCATTCATCTCGCTCAACATTTGGTACAACCCAAATCTAAGCCTCTGGACACGCATCTACAAAATCGCTGACTTTCTGAAAAACAGCCTTTCATGGGCCACCGGACCAATCCTCATTACCTTTATGGGATTTGTACCAGCGCTTATTAATCCAACTTTCCGCGAAACCGTTTTAGCATACAACCTTCCGCACATCATGAGCGACATGCTCACTCTTGCCTCAGTTGGTATGATTGTGTGCGGAGTTATCAATATTGCCATTGTCCCATACAACCCACGCAAAGGACTCTTTGGACAAATTATGCTGTTCTTCCAATGGATATTCATTCCGATTGTATCGATCTGCCTTTCTGCCATTCCTGCTATCGATGCCCAAACCCGACTCATGTTCGGGAACTATCTTGAATACCGGGTTACAGAAAAAGCCCGGAAGTAATATCGCGGCTGAAGATATGGAGCCCCGGAGAATCGAACTCCGGCCACCCAGGTGTCGATCCTGGTGACGGACCCAGCCCAGCCCCATATCCTCAGCAATTTCAGGCTATAGCAAAAACATTATCACCAGATAAATTTCCGATAAAAAGTTGGAAAACTCTATAATAAAAGCTATAATAATAATGTCGATCCTGGTGAAAAACCCAAAAGCCCCGCGCA
>JAGQLQ010000074.1 GCA_020429235.1 Candidatus Peregrinibacteria bacterium
ATGATGGGTTCTGGGCATTCCATGATGCGCTCTTTGAACAAGGAGTTTCTGACCTTGATGGTATGGCCAAGCTTGCTGGTCAACTGGGAGCCGATGAAGCTGAGTTTAAGGATTGTGTTGAATCAGAAAAATATATTGGAAAGATTCAGCAACACCTTGCTGATGGTGCCAACTCTGGAGTAAGTGGAACTCCAGGAAATGTCCTTCTTAACAATGAAACCGGTGAAGCGGTCTTGGTTGAAGGAGCACAGCCAATCTCTGTATTCCAACAGATTTTGGATCCACAAATGTAGAAAGTGAATTTATTCATCAAACATGCCACTTTTCACGAACCTCAAACAGATTAAGTATTTGTTTACGGCGATTGGAGTGGCATTTTTGATGTTTGATGTGAGTTATTGGTGGATGCAAACGAGGCCGGGAAGCCGGAATAATATGTGTGTGATGGGAGCGAATCTTACGCCGGGTAACATTGCATTTAGTCTTGTTTTGAGCGCTATGATTGGGGTTCTTGCTGCCGGCTTTATTGCTCTTTTTGCCCAGAAGTATGCTAAAAACCGTAAGGCTCTTGCGGGGCTTTCCGGGATTGGAATGATTCTTGGAACAATGTCGGTGATTTGCACAGCCTGTACTTTTCCGGTTCTTTCTTTGTTTGGGCTGACTATCTGGCTCGACTTTTTTACTCACTATGAAGGTCTTTTCAAAATAGTGAGCCTCATCATGATGACGGGCTCACTGTATTTGTTGAATCAACAATTGAAAGATGCCTGCGCAATCTGTGCGCCAATGCCAGAGAAAGTAAAAGCTTAGGACTTTGACTTTGTTTCGGTGAAGACAAGGTGTGTTTTCTTCTTTTTGCTGTACTTTTTGAGTACGAGCTTATCTTTTACCGTTTTCGTGTTCTTTGCGGTTTGATATGAGTCGATAATTTTCCCGTTTTCGTCTTTGGCAACGAGAGTTACGACTTTCGTGTGTTTTGCTTTTCCTGCCATTGGGCTGTGAATTAAAGAATTGCTGGGCTATCCTACTGTTTTTTTTGCTCTCTTGCAAGGCCTTATCACTGCTTTATGCCTCTTCATCTATCTTTTGTTGATACTCTTCAATCAGCTTTTTGTACATGATGGCCGATGGGCGGATAGAGCGGGCATAATTTTTATAATCGACCTTGATAAGACCAAATTCAGGCTCGAAGCCACTATCCCATTCAAAATTGTCCAGGAGTGACCAATGGATATATCCATGAATGTCGACGCCTTCGTCGCGAGCTTTAAAGAGCCATTCCAGGGTTTCTTTAATCATGCTTTGGCGGAGTTTGTCTTTGCTGTCGGCAACACCATTTTCGGTGATGATGATCGGCAGTTTATACCTTTTCCAGATGTCGGTGACGGTAAGGTAGATTCCTTTTGGATAAACCTCCCACTGCATGTCGGTGGTGCGGCAGGTTGGATATGGGTATTGATAGAAATCTTTTGCGAGGGCTTTTTTGAACTGAACGGCGCGGTAGAAATAGTAGTTGATACCAATAAAGTCCAGGTTATGCTTGGTCATATCAAGGAACCGGTGATTCCAGTCATTGTGAAAGTAGGCAACGAGCATGTTGTCGAAGAAATTGTTTTTACGAACCGCCTCAAATACCTGATTGTTTTTGGCGACGCTTATTTTTAGCTCTGGATTCCGGCTTTTAAGCACGTGATAGGTTTTATTGTGCATCTTCGCCAGGTTTTTGATGATTTTTTTATAGAGGCGGAATTTGTTTTTTTGAGGGGGCCATGTGCCGGTGAGGTAGCTTTGATAGGAGTAAACAACAGGCTCATTAATGGTGATGATATATTCAAGATATTCACTTAGTTCGGCAGTTATAAACTTTGCATAGTCGACAAAAATTTGAAGGTTCTTCTTATTCAGAAAACCACCCCTTTTGGCGAGCCAGAGAGGAAGAGTGAAGTGCCAGAGGGTTACAATCGGAGTAATCTTATTTCGTTTAAGGCATTCGAAAACCTTTTTGTAGTGTTCAATGACATCGTAATCGATCTGCCCTTCTTTTGGTTCGATTTTTGCCCATTCAATCGAGAATCGGTAGCAGTTATGACCCAGTTGTGCGGCCAGGGCAATGTCTTCTTCGAAGATCTCCCAATGATTAGCGGCTCTACCGGAATGGATTCCTTTTTTACTTAAAAC
>JAGQLQ010000075.1 GCA_020429235.1 Candidatus Peregrinibacteria bacterium
ATAAAAAAAATATACGCTGCCTGTGAACTTGTACAATAAAAATGCTCAAGAGGCTTTTTACATCAAACACACGCGTAAAACTACTCACGCTTTTCCTGACCAATCCGGAAGAGGAATTCTTCATCCGTGAGCTCACCCGAAAGCTGAACGAACAGATCAACTCTATTCGTCGGGAGCTGGATAATCTCCGAAAAATCGGTCTTCTAAAAACCAAGACTAAGAATCGGAAAAAGTACTACACCGTGAATAAAGATTTTATGCTCTTCAATGAATTGAAGGCTATTGTTCACAAAGCTCATAGTGACAAAGAAAGCATCGTGAAGCATCTTGCTGAATTTGGAGACGTGGATGTTGTGGTTCTTTCTGGACTTTTTGTCGACAAAGAAGCCCCAATCGACATTCTTATGGTTGGTAAAATTGATCGTCATGGATTGGAGAACTACTTTAATAAAGAAATGGAAACCAAGCGGCCTGTTCGATTTAGCCTTATGACAAAGGAAGAATACCAATACCGCCGCAAATGCAACGATAAGTTCCTCCACGATATTTTAGAAGACCAGGACAACATTATTGCCCTGAACAAAATTGCTTGATTTTTACCTGCAGAATACCTAGAATAACGTGGCTTAATAATCAAAATCATGTCGAATTTAATAGTACAAGAAGTCCAAAAACAGTTTATTAATAAGAAAATGCCGGTTTTGCGACCAGGATATCAGATTCGTGTTCACCAGAAGATTAAGGAAGGTGAAAAGGAACGTGTCCAGGTTTTTGAAGGATTGGTGGTAGCAGTTGGACCAGGATTTGGACCAGGAAAGACCTTTACAGTACGAAAAGTAGTACAGGGAATTGGAGTGGAAAAAATTCTTCCAATTAACTCACCACTTATTGAAAAAATTGAAATTAAGAAAACCTTTAAAGTGCGACGAGCAAAGCTTGGATTCATGCGTGATCCAGAAACAGCAACACGTTTGAGTACAAAACTTGGTCTTTTGGAAAAGGACGTTGAACATAAGAAGAAAAAAGGATTAGTAGAAGAACCAGAGCCAGCTAAAGAAGAAAAAGCTGAAACTGTTGAAGAAGCGCCAGTAGAAGAACAACAGGCAGAACAAACTGAAACAGCTCCTGCAGCCGAGGCAGAAACTCCAGCAGAAGAGTCGGCTCAGGAAGAAGCTAAAGCTGAAAAACCTGCTGAAGAAGCAGAGGCACCAAAAGAAGAAGAAAAGAAAGAGGAGTAAGCCATAAGTGACCGGGAACTTCAACTAGTACCAACCCTTGAAAAGCCATAGAGTTAATCTATGGCTTTTTTGTCACTTAAAAAACTACTGGAAACCGACCATCCACCTTTTGTATGGGGACTTGATGAGGCTGGACGAGGGCCTTGGGCTGGACCTGTTGTTGCCTGCGCGCTCATGTTTTTAGAAGATGTTCGAATTCATGGAATAAAAGATTCCAAACAGCTCAATAAAGAGCAGCGGGAGAAAATATATAAAAAATTGGCGGATAAAACCGTTTTTGGAGTTGGGAGAGCCGAACATCATGAAATCGATACTTTTGGCCTTACAAAAGCCACTAATATGGCGTACCAAAGAGCAGTGGAAGCGCTTTTGGAAAAGAAAAAATCAAAAGAGCCAGAGCTTATGCTTATTGATGGAAGAGATAAATTCCAGCTTCCTTTCAGGTATCACAGTATTATAAAAGGGGATGCCAAAGTGAAAATTATTGCCTGTGCTTCCATTATCGCAAAAGTTGAAAGAGATAAAATCATGGAAGAGTACGCCAAAAAATTTCCAGAATATGGATTTGAATATCATAAGGGATACGGTACAAAGCGGCATCAGCAAGCACTAAAACAACATGGGACATGTGAAATCCATCGGACATCATATGCCCCGATAGTTCGAATAAATAACTCGCGTACAGAAGAAAAGGCCTAGGGAGCGGAGACAAAAACGCCTCCGCTCCCTAGATAAGGCAGATCAGTCGCCCTCGCAGCCGACTTGCACCACCTTGAAGGCCAGCCCGACCGTCGCGCCCGAATAGCCCAGATCCGCCTTGATTTCGGCGGGGTCGCAGCTTTTTCCGTCAGGCTGGAAGATGATCCGGGCACCCGGATTGAACTGCTTGACCGAAAACGGACCACCTCCTGCCACCTTCAGGCTGTTGGTGGAGGGGTGCGGATCGCAACCCGCACCAGGATCCATGACCAGGGTGTCGCCGGGCTCCACCTCGATGAGGCCGGCCGGCGTCCAGCAGGCGAGCCCCGGCGCGTTGGCGCTGGGGTGATCT
>JAGQLQ010000076.1:0-444 GCA_020429235.1 Candidatus Peregrinibacteria bacterium
GCCAGTCCTGATCCGCATCCAGAACCTCCAGAACATCGCCCGCTGATAGCCAGGCAACTACGTTGCAATCCAAGCCGGCGCACTCCCGCAGGTGCAGGGACTGTGCCGATACGGTGCAGGTGGCGGGCATTGTATGAGAGTTGAAACTGGGGTCTGGTGTTGCTGTCGCTAAATGTATGATGTTGGACACCTGTGCCGGCATTTCCTGAGGCAACGATGGCGGCGTGGTGAGTGAACATGCCAATAACAGTAGTGGCAGCAACAGTGGTCTCAATGCTTTCATGGTGTCCTCCCTAGTAATGTCGATAGTGCAAATTGATTGTCGTTCATACGCGCGATCTCCTTTGTTGTGAAATAAAAAAACGGCGCCCACACACGAATGTGCGAGCGCCGCTCTTTGCAGTGAGCTGCGTTAATAGCTATTTGAGATCACGTTTTCTTCGA
>JAGQLQ010000076.1:541-1501 GCA_020429235.1 Candidatus Peregrinibacteria bacterium
CCCGTCGGGACCGCCTCAAGTAATTTTCGGGGCACAAAACCTCTGAACAAACCGTTCAGAGGTTTTTCGTTCTTAACGGCTCTTTGCTAAGAAAAAATAGCAAAGAGCCGTTTTTTATTTCCCACCCCGAAAGGATATTTACCATGAGAAAGAATGAAGTAATCCGTTCCAAGCTATTCCCCGACCTCCCCAATAAGTTTCATTTCTTCACCGTTGCCGAAGTTGCCATCATTATCGGCACCAGCACAAAAAAGGTTCACGAGTGGATCAGTGAAGGAACCCTTCGCTCGTTTCGCATTGGACCCAAGAGCCGTCTGATCCGCATTAGTTACATGGATCTGGAAAAGTTCATCGATGAACATATCCGCACTGGCGAGATCAAGATAGACAAACAGGATCCCAACACCCCAACCGATCCCGCCCCTTCAGACAACCAACAGAAATAACCGCATGAACAGGTTAGTTGTCCCGCTCATCGGTTGGTTGGCATTTGGATTGACTGCCTGCGCAAGCACTCCATCCACACCTCCAATTTCATACTCCCCCACCCCGGATCCCATCCAGGCATATGTGGATGCCAATAACAGCGAAGCAACTGCTGTCGCCGCCATTTCTACAGCCGATTATCACAAATACCAATTAAACTCCACGAACTTTCCCTAAATTTTTTCATACGCACTTGATTCGTTTGTAAACTGATGGTCTTCGGAGGTGGTAATAAATTCACTCAAATTCGAGTCAAGAATTCGCTTCAACTCCACAAAATTATCTGCATTGGTTTCGGTGAACAAAAAGCCAAAGACCGAATGCTCTCTGAAATTGATCTTCCGCAGCTCCAACGGCTTTTCGAAATTGCCAAGCAACTTCTCAAAATCAAAGGTGATGATGTCGTTCACATGAACACTGGTTGAATTATCCAATACTACAAGGCTGTAGAGTTTGCCTTCTTTTCCTTTTAAC
>JAGQLQ010000017.1 GCA_020429235.1 Candidatus Peregrinibacteria bacterium
TTTTGGCCGGGAAACAACTTCCAGGTTGTTGTCTTTTACGGCTTTGGTATAGGTTTCTGGAATTGCCAGGTCGAGCATGTGGCCTTCAATCGCGCCCTCTTTCACATGTTGCTTCAGGACTTCCAGTGGTACTGTTCCTGGCCGGAATCCTGGCACTTTCACCATTTTGGAAACTTCTGCCGCCGCTTTCTCAAGGAATTTCGTGGTTTCTTCGAGCGAAAGTTCAACAGTCACTTTTACTTCTGATTTTGGCAATTTGTCGACAGAGATATTCATGGTTGTGGATTAATAGTTTTATGCGCCGATGTGGCGCAACACGCCAATGTATGGTATAGATTCTTACTCTTTTTTTCAAGGCCGAATTGTGGTAAAATAATATGATATTTATGCGCTTCATGATGCATCATTTGAGACATTTTGGGAGGGATGACTATTTTGGTCGATCTTCATATGTTTATCGATCAAAGCCTGTCTTGAGCCACAAAGAGTTTTTGGCTGAACAATCGTCAGAAGCCGCAAATCAGGAAATCATTGATGAAGAGGTTTTTCATGGGTTCAACATCATGAGGGATCCGAATTTTCAGGCTCTTGAAACGGCGCGCCTTGGTATTCGCGATTCTATTGCCGATACAATTGAGCAAAAATATACTGAAAAGGATGATGACGGGAAGCCGATATCATCAGCCGGAGAGCAGATTATTGATCTGAGCATTAATGAAAGATTGAGAGGAATTTTGCGAGAGAATGCAGCAAAAGAGAGACTGAGTGCCTCAAAGGAAGAAAAGGAGGCTGGTTTCTTTACACCGAAAAAATGGAAACTTAAGGGTATGCGAAATATTCGCAATATAAAAAGCCTTTTTGGAAGCGGCGCTGACCATTCTGCACAAATCATTCGAGAACGTTTTGGTGATGCGGAGAGCATTAGCGGGAAGGCACATTATGTGGCGAAACGATTACGGGATGAGTTGGGGGATCGACGATCTGCGTTTATGGATACTCTCAGTAGTTTAAGTGGGAATCCACGAAGACCCGATGATGATCCAGATCAATTCTTTCGTTCATTATCTGAAGCAGCTCCATCACACATTATGGAGGCTTATAAAAAAACGCTCCCAAAGAATGAAAAGCAACCTGGGTTTCTTCTTTTTCCGCCAATGGCGAGAAAACGGCCTGAAGGGGCACTCTATGACTACATTGATCTTAAGAGGCTCTCTGCGCAGGAACGAAATAAGAGACTGAGCTCGACACTCTATGATCCTGGAAGGCTTCAAAAAGTTCTGAATGACGTAGACTTCGCTCCTACCATATATAAGGTTTTAGGTAAGAGCGCATTATCCTTCTATAATGAGTTAAAATCTTTACATGATCCGCAATGGCTAGTAGCTCTCACGGTTAGTGAGCAAGATTTTAGTGGTGCAATTAAATCCGCTTCAAAAGAGGATATTCAAAAAGTGCTTATTCGTCTTTTTAAAGCTACTCAATCCTCTGCTGCCATGATAGATCCCAAACCCCGTTTAGGGAGGATCGCACTATCCTTCTATAACGAGTTAAAATCTTTATATGATCCGCAATGGCTAGCAGTTCGCATGGCTAGCAATGAAGATTTTATTGATGTAATCAATGACTCCCTTGACCAAAGCTCGCAAATAACACCTCTTTTAAACGAAATTCTAGGCGAGGATATTCTCTACGATCTTGTTGAAAATCATGAATCACAGGCACTTTTGGCCCATGTTGAGTATATTATTCAAAAGAAAGGGGTTCGTGGATTGTTTCAGATGTTGATGGAGATTAAAGACAACCTCCCTGCCGTGAAGGAAGAACAAAACAACAAAGACCATACTGCTGATGAAGCGGAAAAACAGAAGGAAAAGCTTGGCCCGATTCAGAAAATTCTGGATGAATTAGGGACAATACAGGGATCGCTTGCTGATAATTATATTAAGGCTGTTAGCATTGGGGCTGATCTTGCCTCATCGGAAAAAGATTTAAAGACAATTCTAGAAAAAGGAGGAATAAGAACTGATAGCAAAGGGAAAGTTGTTGACATTGGCCAGGCAAAAGTTCGAGAGGAAATTCAAAAGAAACGAGGAAAGAAAGCTGAAATGCGTGGAGATATTCAATCTGCTGAACGTTCGATGAAGTTGAAGCTCAAGAATCTCTTTGGGCAACTGGAGAAGTTTACGCTGGACAAAGATAGCACTCCGAAACTTTTGGAGTTGAAAAATAGCTTAAGCGGCCTACTTGATGCTAAGGCAACAGAAGACGATCGAATTTTTGGTTATCAAGAAGGAGATGATTGGAAAGGTCCAAAGGACAATCCTTTTAAAAATAGCATTCTTGGATTCGACTCCTCCGACTTCGATGCCATGAAGCAGGAGGCGGCGGACAATATCCAAAGTAAGATGAAGCCACGCACCAAGCTGACTGCGAGGCAGCTCCTTTTCAAACTTAAAGAGATGGATATGGAGGAAAAGGGCGTAACAAATCCTGGGCAACGCCAGCGTTTTGCTCTCCTTTCAACGAATTTGATGGTTGCGGATGCTCAAAACAAGCAGCTTTATCGTTCTACAAATATGGAACTGGCGGAGCGGCTGGGTGATACGTTCCTTGGGTCTCGCGCGCTTGCCCGGGCCGGAAAATGGTTCCGGAAGAATTTCTGGGCGAGCAGTATTTACGAAGCTTCCGATGTTGTAAACCATGTGACCGGCTTTGATAAGGAATTGAAGATGTTCCGTGGTATGAGTCCGGATATTACTTTGGCGGAGCTGCGTGATTTGATTGAACGAAATGGTGGCATTAGCACCGCCAAGCTTTTTGAAATGATTTCCAAACTAAAAGAGGTGTTTCAGTCGTTTGAGCTCATTAATTCTGCAGGGAAAGTGGAACTGTATGACAACGATGCGGTGACCATGGAAGAGCTGATTATGAAACTACAAGTGCTGTACGAAGAGTACCGAACCCGACAGTTTTTTGAGAGCGTAAAGGATAAGGATGGAAGTAAAGCCGAGCTGATTCTTGATTTAATCAAGGAAAATCGGGCGACGGTTGAAGAAGAGGAAAAAGGTATTTTGGAGCAGGTGGCCAATAAGTTTGCCGACTGGAAACAGTGGTTTTCAAAGAATGTGCTCAAGCGGGAATTCCATGATAAATATGTGGCTGCCGAAGAGCATCTTAAAAAGAATAAGATTAGGGGCGCGGAAAGACAGGCCTACCTTGAAGATCAGGGACTGGCAGGATTTGTGGGGGTTTTGGGGACTGGATATGCGGTTGCAGAAGCAGCTGGAGTTGCCCAGAAGGGACTTGGATGGACATGGGATAAACTACGACGAGGCAGTGGATGGAGTTACGGCATGGGAACAGCGCTCCTGGCTGGAGCCTGGAGAAATATTCTTCGGCCGATTGGGAAATATGGGATCGTAAAACCTGCCGAATACCTTATTTGGAAGCCAACAAAATGGACTGCAAAAACAGCGGGAAAGATTGTCGCCTTCCCTTTTGTAGCGGCTGGAAACATTGTCAAAGGGGGGTACCGTTGGGTACGAAGTTAAATTTATAAAAATTATCTAAACTAAAACATATGTCGAAACAAAAAGTACAATACCTTGATGTTGATGCTTTCGTATCCGATGTTCTTGAAGCCATGAAGCTGGGAGATGTTCCCGCTCCGGTACTTGTTGAGCTTCGTGAAACTATTGCTGACCGGCTTGCTGATCGGATTATGAATACTATTTTGAGTAGTTTTGGCGATAAAGAGATGAAAATGTATGAAAATGTGCTGCAGGATCACAAAGAACTGGACGAATTGGACGCACTGATGATTATTTCCCAGAATATTGACGGCCTTCCTGACAAGATTGAGCGAAACATCAACTCTCTTTATGAGGAGCTCATCTACAATGCCGACAAAATCGAAGAAGCTATGACTGCATAGTTTTAGACCGCAAAGACTTGGGGAATAAGTAGTTTTGTGCTATAATATTAAGATATTTTTGAGCGATTTTATGGCAAATTTTAGTGACATGCTGAAGCAGGTCCGCGAGACGGATGAGCAGTCAGAGGTGCAGAAAAATAAGGAAAAACAAACTCTGCACTCTTCACGCATTCAAAAATATATTGAAGAGCATGAGCTTACCGCTGATAATTTTGGCGATAAATTCGATTTTGATAGCGCCCTGGAGCTCCTCCGCATGAAGAAAACCCGTGGAGAGTCCCTTATGGAACAGGAGCTGGTTTCTGCGAAAGAGTATCTGGATAAGCTTGATGAGAATGGAACAGAAATGATGTCAGACTCTGATCATGACACATTCAAATCCAATCTTCATGCCCTTTTGGAGGAGAAAAAAGCACTGGATCATGAGAAAGATATTAGTCTGGCGCATCAAAAATATTTGCTTATTCGGTCGCTTGTTTACAAGCGGGTTTCAATTCAAAGTAAGTTTGAATCGAAGCGTGAAGATAAAAAAGTTGAAATAACCAAGGGTCTTAAAGATGGTTTTTCGGATAAATGGAAAGAGATTAAAAAGAACTATCGAAAGATGAGTAAGGGAGAAAAAGCTGTAGCCGTTGGGGCTCTTGTTATTGGTACGATCTGGCTCTTTTCCCAATCAGACAATCCAAAAATTCAAAAAGTGAAGGAGTATGCATGGAAAGGGCTAAAGCTTGCCGGGGCTGGAGTTGGTATTAACTATGCATGGAAGCTCTTTACCGGAAAAACCGCTGTTGATGCTCTGGATAACTATGCCAGTAGTACTGCAGGGAATGCCGGATTTTTTAAGGAGGCGTTTAAAACTGATGATGAGGGTGGTGAACTAATGCAAAGGAGTTTTACCTATATGCACGATGAGGATATTTTAGATATGGCAAAGCGATATCGACAGGCACGCGCGAATAAGATCAAAAAAATTGAGGTTGCAAGCGTTGCCCATAGCGATATGACTCCTGAAGAGATTTATACCGCTGTAGATACGTTTTTTAAGCGCCATCCAATTGATGAGGTTGAAAAACGGTTTAAAAATGAAAAATCGGATCAACGAAAATGGAGTACTGCCGCGGCTACTCTGATGGGTGAAGATGGACGATTTGAAGCTGATGAACCGGTTCTAGACCGGGCATATGAAAATGTTCGGTATGGCTGGCATACAAGCCTTAACTACATTGGAAGTACTGCTGGATGGAAATATGTGAAAGACACTTACCGGGACTGGACAGGAAAAGAGGTGAACGATACTCCTCCTGCTGAGTTTAAGGACTGGTTTAAGGATTTTTTTGGTCACAGCATTCAAAGTGAGGCCAAATTGTCTGAATATGTTAAGGGTGAAACCAAGGCCAAATCTTCACAAAATCTGGTTGATGTGGTTGACCATGGACAGGTTGAGGGGAACGTGAAGCACTTGAAAGGAACTGATTCGCACTATGCGATGGTTCGTATTTCCCTTAATGATATAGAAAAAAATACTAAGGCTGCCGGGGACGCATGGAATAAATCAATGAAGCGACTTGAAGAGTTCTTTGGCGATCAATATCCTGACTATAAGGATAAAATTAATAAGTACATTGTTCCAGAGACAGGATGCTGCATTGTTGATTCTCGGGAATATGTGTTTTTCGCGCGGATGCCACTGCCGAATTCTGCGGAGTTTCAGTCTCTTGAGTTTGGAAAACGGACAAATCTGGACCTTATGAAAGATAAGGATCTTGAAACGTTTGAAGGAAAAATGACTTTTGATAAGCTGGAATCTTGGGAGAAAGATCAGTTCCGCATTTTGTATGGACTGGATGCATCTCAAATTGGTGCGGATACCGATAAGATTTTTGCTGAGATTACCAAGAAATATGAGGCTTTGGCTGTGCCAATCCTTAAAATGAAACAGGATATTTTGAATGATGAGGATCTGCGAGATGAGATGCTTAAGAAGGCTGGTGTTGAGCCAAAACTACGTGGGAATCGTACACTACTTGCTGATATTGAGGAAATTGAGAAGGATGAGGCTGCGAGTGTGACTGGAGCTGGGGAGAACTATGCGCGTGTTATTGCAGAGATGAAGAGGCTTCAGGGGAATACATTTCGCCTCGCAATTCTTGGTGATGAAAAAGCAAGAAAACAGATTAAGTGGGGGCCAGTTGATGGTCACATTTCGAGTGATTCTGCCTTTGAAGCTGCGAAAAACAAATATAGAGAATCCTGCCGGAAATATGTGAAAGAGTTTAATCAAGGATAGAGTTTTGAATTCTTGTTTTCATTGAACTAAGCGCTTGATATTTTAGTATTGTGTACTAGAATATAGCGCTTGTTCTTTGACAACTTTGCAGAGAGGTATTTGCCCCTCAGCTCTTAATTGACTGAGGCGCTTGGGGGCAGATTACTCTCTGCCTTTATGATTCAACACTTTTTGGCTATAGGCCGGAGGTTTCAGTATGTACAAGAATTTTTTCGCACGTTTGGACGTCCGGCAGATCCTGATCCTCTGGGTTGTCGTGTCGCTCGTTTTCTTCTTGTTTGGATGTGGAGGTCCTGAGCCACCTAATCCTTACGAGTTCAATATTGGAGACTCGGGTGGTCCTACACCGGACACATCTACAATGGAAACCATTGAAGCAGGAGGTCGCTACCTCATGCTTACTCGTGGTCGTGGAGAGGCATGGGCTCTGATCGCTGGGTTGATCCTTGGTGGGCCGCTCGGTGTTATGGCGGTGATCCCAGGCCTCATCTTCGGTCGTCGTGAGATGAATATTGAGGGCGCACTCATTTTCGTCCTCGGCCTCATCTACATGGCGATCGCGGATCGCTACCACCTGGATGGTTTGGACACCGCGGCCTTACTCGTCAATGTCATCCCGGGTGCCCTTCTCTTCGTCTGGGGACTCTTCAGTGCAAATGAGAAAGTCAAGCTCGTGCTGTTGGTACTCCCAACCGCTGGGATGGGTCTTTGGTTCTTCTTTCTGGCTCTAGATGCGCTCGTTAGCGGGTTTGTTTTTAGGCCTATTCTCACTGTTGCTGCTATACTCGTGAAGAGGACCACTATTGGAAAGTTGCTTGTGGGGAATTAGGCAAATCGTGGATCAAAAGGCAGAAAAGGCGCTTCGCTTCGACGGGCGCCTTTTTGCTTTGGTTGTATGATACTTACTGCTTTTTATTACCTCTAGCTCACCTATTGATTTTTCTAATATTTATTTTATAATATAGTTCTTGTTCTTTGACATGTTTTGCAGAGAGATATTTGCCCCTCAGCTCTTAAACTGACTGAGGCGCTTGGGGGCAGATTACTCTCTGCCTTTATGATTCAACACTTTTTGGCTATAGGCCGGAGGTTTCAGTATGTACAAGAATTTTTTCGCACGTTTGGACGTCCGGCATATCGTGGTTTTCTGCGTTCTTGCCTGGGTTGTTCTCTTTTTACTGGGCTGCGGCCCTGATGAGCCAAATCCCTTCGAAATGCATCCATCAGACATTACGGGTGGTCCTGCACCGGACACATCTACAATGGAAACCATTGAAGCAGGAGGTCGTTACCTCAGGCTTGCTGGTGGGCGTGGGATTGACTGGGCTATTGTTGCCGGGCTGATTCTTGGTGGTCCGCTCAGTGTCATGCTGGTGGTTCCAGGTCTTATCTTCGGTCGTCGTGAGATGAATATTGAGGGCGCATTCATTTTCGTTCTCGGTCTCATCTACATGGCGATCGCGGATCGCTACCATCTGGAAAGTCTGGCTACGGCGGCATTGCTCGTTAATGTCATTCCGGGTGCCCTTCTCTTTATCTGGGGACTCTTCAGCTCAAATGAGAAGGTCAAGCTCGTGGTGTTGGTTCTTCCAACGGTTGGGATGGGACTTTGGTTCTTCTTCCTGGCCCTGGACGCACTCGTCAAAGGGTTCGTCTTCAGGCCGATTCTCACAATCATCGTCATCTTCGTGAAGCTGATGATTATTGGGAAGCTGTTTGGGAAGAAGTAGTGGATCAAAAAGGCAGAAAAGGCGTTTCGCTTCGGCGGGCGCCTTTTTGCTTTGCATAGATATTCAAATTTGACCCTTGACAAATTTATTAAGCGTGATATAATACGCTCCTTTGTGATCCTTCAAAACAAAACTCAAAAAGAAAAAAGTATCTCTTCTTTACTCTAACGAGTCATATAATGAAGAAATCTACTGTCACTTTTTTCAACTTTGGAGTTTTGCTTCTCGCCCTTATGGTCAAACCATGGTCGGCGAACTGGAACACAAATGCGATCCTTGATCAACAGATACAGATTACACCAAGTCTTGCACAAACCGAAATTGTTCGGTATGATGGATCGGCTGCTTCAGATGAAACTGGTTATGCAGAGGAACTCGATTCGCTCGGCATAGCACTCCATCCCGGCAACACTTTTATGCCGGAGAGCGATGGCTCTCCTCGATCTTTGAATCACTGCAAATCACTTGTGTATCGGACTCTCAAGAGCCTTCCTGAAGAGCCTGTGAATCACCTAAAGAACCTTACACTGTACTTTTCTGACAGTGGACGACGGGGTTTGGGAGGTGGTGACACTGTCATCCTTCGCTGTCAAAATGTGACGGATGAAGAGTTGGTGGGTGTGCTTGTCCACGAAATGGGACACATTCATGACACTGGCGTTCTACAAGGATCTCTGTGGAGTTCCAACAGTGAGTTTATGGACGGAAGCAAGACTGTTAAAGAGGATGATCCAAGTATTGATTTCTACAGCTTAAGCTGGACGAATGAAGATACTATGAATCTTACCGCGACTGAAGAAGATTTTGTCTCTGGATATGCGATGACTGATCCGTTTGAAGATTTTGCTGAGTCGTATGCCTACTATATCCTTCATGGGACAGAGTTTCGGCAGCTGGCACAGGAAAATGCAGTATTGCAAGCGAAGTATAAGTTTTTGAAAAATAGTGTCTTTGATGGGAAGGAATATGTGAATGGAGAAGAGCAAGTGGATGTGAATGCGCGTCACTATGATGTGACCGTACTCCCCTACGATATGGCGAAATTCTTCGCTGTGTAGGGCGGCCGCGAGGTCGAGAATTGTTTGAAAAATAACCATTTAGGATATTGAGGCTTTTCTAGGGCGTTGATACTCCTAAGGTCCAACGGTACCACCGGCAAGTTCTGGTGGTGCTTTGGGCTGTATGTGTCAGAAATATTTCTTATTGATAAAAGGAAGCTAATCTTTATAATAGGTGGGCGCTTTTTGCGCCTCCTTATATGTGGCGGGTATAGCTCAGTTGGTTAGAGCGTCCGGTTGTGGTCCGGAAGGTCATGGGTTCGAGACCCATTACTCGCCCCAGAAATGTTTAGAAGTTATAGCTGATGTTCTGCTCTAAAATGAGCATGGCCTTTTCCCCTTCTAAAATAGTTGAACGGTCGCCGGTCCATTCGTGAATAGAACTGTAGAGACGATCCTGTGGATATTCAAAGTGTTCTCCAAACTGTGTTCCTGGATCGTGCGCATAGAAATTTCCCTGATTGTAGCCGGTGAGCACGATCATATGGTATGGAGGACCATCCCCCTGGAAATTTGAATTCTGGAGCTCTCTTCCAGCTACAGGCAGGATAATTGGATATCCTGCCGCAAGGAGTTTTTTCATGTTATCGATGGAGACATCCGCTCCAGTGTAGCGGTAGTATTTGCGGTGATATGTTTCGCTCGCGAGACGCGCAACCTGGAGTGTTGAGATATCTACAGACCATTGGTATCGATCTTCCAGGGCGACCAAATATTTTATTTCTGCGCTTGCTGCGTCTGGCGTAAATGTCCGTCCATCAAGAAAAAATTCAACCATTGCCAGCGATGCTTCTTCGCAGGCTTCATCATAGGGAGGAACCCACTCCTTATATGGAGCCTGTGATGTAAAGGGAACCGGAATTTTTACTTCTGCAACGAGCTTTTGGCTCTGCGCTTCCATGAGTGGATCGAGTTCAATGGCCGCAACCTCAGCCGATTCTTCTGTCTGCTGGGCTTGTTGAATGGGTGTCGCTGGCTCTTGTGTCTGCACGCATGAAGGTGCTTTTACGCACTGTGTCAGTAACCCAAACGTTGCCAGGGATGAGGCGAGAGAAAAGATCATAGCGTATAAAAATAAAAACTCATGCTCTGTTATGAACGGGGTGTGAGCAAATTTGTTCCAAACTTACTCTATCTCTTTGCGATTTTTCAGCTCTTCGCGAGCTTTGCCAATGATATCACTCAGGAAAAAACGTACAAACTCTTTGAGTTGATCGTATTCATGGGGAACTCCCTGCTCTTCCAGAAAGTCGCGCAAACAAAAGGATCCTAATTGCACTGCTGTGAGGTGAACCTGGTCGTTTTCGTCGATGAGGGTCTTGATGGTGCGATGCGGATGATCGTTTACTTTTTTATTTATTTCGTTGACCCAGCTCACCATCGCGATTTTTACTTTGAGCGGCAGCATTGCTCCCCCTATATAAAGGTCTGGGAGATTTGCCTGCTGGCTTACCTGTTTTTCTGTTTCCCCGCTTGGGAGAAGTGCCAGGCCAAGTTGTTGTTGAATGTCCGGGTTGGAAATAAGGAGGAGCCCAACAATGACTGCTGCCGGGGCGTTCATCTCCAAAAGCCGGGAAACCAATAGGAGAATTTCCTTATTTTTCCCGGTTTTAATGAATTTGATGAGGATTTTAATCAGTTCGTCTTCGGACTTTTTCTGCTTCTTTTCCTGTTTCTGAATTGCTTTGAGCTGCGCTGCGGCAGCTTTCATTCTTTCTTTAAAACGTTCAAAAGCGGCAGGGTCAAAAGATTCCCTGCCGGCATCAAATCCACCAAATGACTCGAAATCGCTCATTTATTTTTTAGCGGTTGGCTCTACGTGGACGATTTTGTCTTTAAATACACGTCCATCGTATTTTTTCATCTGCTTTTCCTGGAAAGAAACGATCCCATCTTCGAGCGCGAAGAGTGTGTGATCTTTCCCCATTCCAACGTTTTTCCCAGCGAAGAACTTGGTTCCCCGTTGACGGATGATAATGTTTCCTGCTTTTGCCATTTGTCCTCCGAAGATCTTGATACCAAGGCGTTTCGCCTGTGAATCTCGACCGTTCTGCGTAGAACCTGCGGCTTTCTTATGTGCCATGTTTGTTTATTAAGAGCAGGAGCATTGTAGGAAAAATGTTGGCTTGTGGCAAGGGGAAATTATGGTGCGGCACCATTGAGGATTTGGCTGTTTTTTGCTATAATTTAAAGATTTGTAAAGAACCTTATTTAACAGCTTATAATGCGCCCATTAGGGAAAAAACAGGAACTGCTCTTGGTGGGCCTCTGCTTTGTGCTTACTTTTTTTGTGCATGGATCGATTTTGTATGCTCAGGAAGGATCTGACTGGATTGTGTCTCAATCTGATGAACAGCTGGACAACGAAGAGAAAGCAGCTATTGATCAGGCTGAAAAAGATTTTGAAGAGCCTGAAGGGAATCCAACGGTCTTTAAGGATTTCCGGGAAGATTCCCCTTATGTAGAAGATAACTGGAAAGAAGAGCGACGACAGATCTTCCTTGACAATATTAAGGCCGAGATCCGTGGAAGTGAGAAGGAACTATCCGATGTGAATGCCAATATGAAAGAGACGAATGATCGTCTGGATAATGTGCATGAAGAGATTACAACTTTGAGTGAACAGATCGCTATTTTTGATGAAAAAATCACAACGACAGAGCAGTTAATCCTGAATGTTGCAGCGCAGGTTGCTCAAAAAGAGAATGAAATCATCCTTCTTTATGAAGAGATTGATCTGAAAAACGCGGCTATTTCCCACCAAAAGAAAATTTTGAGTGAGTACTTGCGAGCCTTATATATGAGGGAAAGTGCCATTTCTAATACGATGGTTCAGAATTCAGAAGTGAATATCGCAAAACTGCTTCTTTCTGATGAGCCAGTTGGAACCCAGCTTCAGCAGATTACGTATTTTAATCTTCTGGAAGAACAAGGCTTGGAGCTTTTCCACCAATTGGAAACCATGGTTACTGAATTGGAGAAATCCAAGGAGTTGGCCAAGGTTGCAAAGGTAAAACTGGCACGGTTGTATGCAAAACTGGATGAAGAGCGCGAGCAGCTTGAGGTTCAACGGGAAGCAAAACAACAACTTCTGGAGGTGACTCGTGGTGAGGAGGAGATTTATAAGAATTTAATTGCCGAGACGCAGGAGCAGCAAAATCAGCTGCAGGAAGATCTGCGTGAACTCCGTGATAATCTGACGTTTATCCAGGATGAAATGCGTGTTCTTGGAGATGCCTTTGATCCAAACGATTATCGGGATCTGTTTAGTGGAGAGAAAACATCAATTTATGCTTATATTAACGCGTTTAAAGATGATGTTGATGGATTCCGGCTTCACTGGCCGGTTACACCTGCCCGTGGTATTAGTGCGTATTTCCGGGATGCTGCTTATGTTGGAGTGTTTGGGGTTCAGCATAATGCTGTGGATATTCCGACCAAACAGAATACAACTGTCCGCGCCCCAGCTGAGGGTGTTGTGTACAAGGTTCGGGATAATGGATATGGATATAGTTATTTGATTTTGGCACACAAAGGAGGATTCATGACTGTTTATGGCCATGTTTCAGGATTCCTTGTTGAGCCGGGAGAAAAAGTTCGTGCCGGACAAGCTGTTGCTTTAAGTGGTGGAACTCCCGGGACAAAGGGAGCTGGATATATGACAACAGGAGCTCATCTTCACTTTGAAGTGATGAAAGATGGAAGCTATACCGATCCACTCTTCTACCTACCTCTTTCTGAACTGGATTACGCCTCACTCCCACAGAAGTACAAAGATATCGCTGATTCACAGGAGCTTAAGGTTGCTCGTGAGTCTGAGAGTGAAGTTGAGGATCTTCCTTCTGAAGAAGAGGTTCGCCAGCAGGCTGAAGCTGCCCGGAGCGGCGATAGTGCCGAAACGCAAGATGCATCACCAGGGCAAAAGATCCCACGTGGAGAAGAATAATCAGGATAAAGAAAAAATCTTTTGCGGTTTCTGAGAAACCCAGATTTCGCGCATCGATAAATGAACCCAGATACCGGTCTGAGTAGTCTTTGAAGAGATAGTAGGCCACAACCAGCGCGAACTGGTAGGTTTTCGCCGGGCGTAATTCTGATGCGATGATGAGTGCCTGGCTGGCGTAAAGTGCCACCCAGATCATGTTTCCCGGGAGCCGCCAATTGAAACCCAGCTCCGAAATATAGTATGGATAGTAGAGTTGAGCCATAATCCCATAGCTCACCAATCCAATAAAAATGAACGTGGTGTACCAGGCCGGAACGCGTCGATTTTTGAGGTAGAGCCCAAACCAGATAGCCAACGTGAGCGGGAAAAGTGAGCATATTGGAGCAAACGGGCGCAGATACCATTCCACGCTCATGAGCCAGGGCCAATCCACTACATTGCTGGCGATGGCAAGCATCAGATCCAGACCAATCAGGAAAACCAGCGCTTCATTATGGTTTTTAAGACCACTCATCCAGTTTGCAAATTTTTTGAGTTTGGCTTTCATGGTATAGTTCTGATGTCTTTATGACGGTTTACTTATAGCACTCCTTGAAAGATGAGTAAAAAGGTTTCCCAGCAGAAAATTGAGAAGATTTTGAACCGGCTGGGGAAGCATTATAGTGAAGCAAAGATTGCGCTCAATTTTAAAGGTCCTTTTCAGCTTTTGGTGGCGACGATTCTTTCGGCGCAGTGTACTGATGTGCGCGTGAATATGACCACTCCCGCGCTGTTTAAAAAATATGGCACAGCAGAAAAGATGGCGGAAGCGCCGATTCAAGACCTTGAAGGGTTGGTGCGTTCGACCGGTTTTTATAAAAATAAAGCGAAAAATATTAAGGGAGCCGCGCAGATGATTGTGAGTCAGTATGGCGGAGAGGTTCCGAAAACGATGGATGAACTTCTGGCTCTGCCTGGCGTGGCGAGGAAGACAGCTAATGTGGTGCTGCAAAATGCCTGGGATATTCGGGTTGGCGTGGTGGTGGACACGCATGTTGGGCGGCTTTCCCGGCGGCTGGGTTTAACGAAGGAGACTGACCCTAAAAAGGTTGAACAGGATTTAATGAAGATTGTTCCTCAGAAGGATTGGACCAATATTGCGTTCTGGCTGATTGATCATGGGCGCGCTATTTGTGACGCGCGGAAGCCAAAATGTAATGATTGTTTTTTGTCTGATGTGTGCCCGGCCAGCGGAAGCTTTGATGCCAGGGGGAAATGGGTGGGGATGAAATAAATTGCTTTAGTCCCCTCTTTCGTAGAGGCCAATGAGCTCTGCCTGGTCAATGATGTGGCCTTCCATGGCTGCTTCCAGGTCTGGTTTTGTGGCGGATGCATCCAAGTCGAGTTTGGCGTTAAGGGCGTAGAGCTTAAAAAAGTAGCGGTGTATTCCTGATGGCGGGCAGGGTCCGCCGTAGCCGGTTTGCCCAAAGTCGGTGGTTCCCTCAACCGTTTGGCCATTCAGGCCGGAAGGTGCTGTCCCCTCTTCTGTTCCGGTGGAAGATGGATCGATATTCCAAACCAGCCAGTGAACCCATGTTTTGGCCGGAGCATCGGGATCGTCAACAATCAAAACCAATGATTGTGCTTCTTCCGGAACATTGGAAAACTCAAGCGGCGGGCTGATATTTGCTCCATCACATGTGTATTTTGAAGGAACGTTCCCATTGTGCGTAAAGGCAGAAGAAGCGATGTTCATGGTCGAAGAGGTTAGGGATTGTTGCTGTAAATAAAAGTATAACGCCAGTGCGATCAACAAAAACGGGATCGAGAATGCTAACATGGCGCGATGGTATTTCATTGAATGCGGCTTAGGTCTGTGCTATACAATATAGTAATCCCTAACGATACAATTATGAAGAAATTTTTATCACTCATTGCGATTGTGGCATTTGCCGTGCCGACATTTGCTCTGGCTGCCACTTTTCATACGAACACTAATGTTCCAGCCGGCGAAACAGTGGTTGGAAACCTGTATCTGGTTGGGGGCACACCGACAATTAACGGGAATGTACAAGGAGATTTGTATGTGGCAGGAGGAACTGTAGTGATGACCGGGAGTGTTGTTGAAGATCTGGTAACTGCCGGTGGAAATATTTCTGTTACTGGAAGTGTTGGTGGTGATGTGCGTGCGTTTGGTGGAACGATTTTTATTGACAGCGTGGTGAATGGTGAAGTGATTGTTTCTGGTGGAGAGGTGATTATTGGTCCGAATGCACAGATCCGAAAAGATCTGGTTGCTGCTGGAGGAACTGTTGATGTTGATAAGAATGCGAAGATTTATGGATCTCAAATGATTGAAGCAGATAAGGAGCACATGGAAAATGTGAAGGCCATGGCTGAGCCGTTCGCGCAGTTTGCCGCGATTGGATTCTGGATTGCGCAGGCCGGACTTTTGCTTATGTATTTTGTGGTGGCCGCGGTGTTCCTTGGTCTCTTCCCGAATGTTTTGAAGAAATGGACTACCAAAGGTTTGAGCAAAGGTCAGTTCTGGCCAAGTTTGGGGCTTGGATTTGCATTGATGATTGGATTGCCGATTTCATCTTTCATCTTAATGGCTTCCGGTGTTGGAGCACTTTTGGGAGCACTACTGATGCTGGTTTTTGTACTTTATGTGCTTCTTAATCTTTGTCTGGCTGGAATTCTTTTTGGTGAATGGTTGAAGAAAGTAACGACCAAAGCACGAAAAGTTGAACCAAGCTGGAAATGGGGCCTTGGAGGGATTGCTCTTTTACACGCCATTACTTTGGTTCCGTTTATTGGCTGGCTGATTGGATTGGTATTCTTCCTGTACAGCTGGGGAACAATGGCTACTGTTGACTGGAAGGTCGCGAAGAGTCTGAAGTAAGCAGGAAACGATACGGTTTTTGAGACCAGACAGGCCCCGCGTAGTCGACTCCGATGCGCGGGGTTTTTTGTATTTTGTGATGTTGACGTTTTGCGAGTGAGGCCGCCGCGGGCATGAAGTAGAGTCCGGTTTTGGGTGTCGCGGGTTTGGTGTTGTAGTCGGCGTTGATGGAGAGCTGTTTGGTGAGGCGGCCGGGTCCGGTTATATCTCCTGCTCCACGAATTAAAATTGCTGCGGGATAGTCCTTGGGACCGGTTACCACATTGAGCAACCAATGAATCCCATAGCAAAGATAGACATAAAACCGGCCAGGTGGGCCAAAAAGAACCTCCGTCCGTTTTGTTCTACCTTTGCTGGCATGACAGGCTAAATCCAAAGGTCCGTCGTAGGCCTCAATCTCTGTTATTAAAAGCTTTTGGCCATCTTTTACCAGATGCTGGCCAATTAAATCTTCGCACACTTCCAAAACCGGACGATCGAAAAAGCTCTGACTATAGGGCTTCATAACCCTCCTCTTTGAGAATCTGCTTTTTCCTCTCAATTCCACCCATAGCATATCCACCCATTTTTCCATCTGTGCGGATAACCCGGTGACATGGAATTTTGGGACTGCGGTTTTTGCTCATAATCATCCCTACTGCGCGGGCTGCCTGTGGCTTCCCAGCCATTATTGCAACCTGCTTATAGGTGAGCACCTCGCCTTTGGGAATTTGTGCCACGATTTCGTGGACTCTTTCGGTAAAGCTTTTTGGTGATTGTGTCTTCATGTTTTTGGTATACCACGTCTTGCCCACTTCCGCTATATGATTAAACGCTTGTGATGATTGAAAGTCCCACTCCGGCTATGATTATATTCAGAATTGTTGAAAAAAGGCACCATGAACACCATTTCCGGAGTTTAAAAAACTGAAGATAGGTTTGATAAAGGCTGAAAAGAGCCGCAATAAAGCTTATAAAAAAGACATTTTCTGAAACCTGGAAAGGTGCTATTTGCGGTGCCCAGAGCTTTATTCCCGCAAGGACTATCATGCAGAAATAGTAAATAGCTCCAAGTGTGAGTGTTTGTATGCCAAATATCTTGGCATATTGGCTGTAGAGGACATCGTTGCATTGATCGCCTAAGGGACAAAAAATGTTTTTGTTTCCCTTTTTTTGCTTGAGCAAATAGAGGGATATAATGAATCCCATGAGAGATGCTCCTGCAATAATTTTATATTCCACGGGCAATTATTATTGCTCTCCGCCCAGGTCGTAGTTGATCATCCAGTTGATGCCAAATTTATCACGACACATTCCATAGAGAGCGTTCCAAAATGTTTTATTCAGGGGCATGACTACTTCTCCTCCAGCCGAGAGCGCTTCGAATATTCGCTTGGTTTCTTCTTCTGAATCCGGGTGAAGTGAGACAGAGATGTTGGTCCCTTCAACGAACTCCTGGCCCATTCCCGGGAAAGTGTCGCTCCCCATGAGCATATCTCCTTCGGTTCCAATTGGGAGCGCCACGTGCATAATCCTCCCTTTGAGATCTTCTGGAACATCCTGGTCTACATTAGATTCGCCAAATGTTTGCTTCATTTGGAACTCTCCTCCAAAAATAGATTTATAAAAGTTAAAAGCTTCCTCGGTTTTTCCATCAAAGGTGAGGTATATTTGGACTTTGAGCATATCGAATTGTTAAAAAGTTGGCTGGGGCTCACCCTCAGGGGGCACGCTCCCGTCCAAGCCTTTCAAGCTGCGCCTACGTGCTTGCTTTCAAGAGCTTGGCTGGGGCGGAGGGATTCGAACCCCCGAATG
>JAGQLQ010000018.1 GCA_020429235.1 Candidatus Peregrinibacteria bacterium
ATCAAAGTGAACACCATAGTGTGCCGGAGTCACATAGTCATTGTCACCATTGTCCAGGCCGTCATTATCATAATCGCCATAATCCAAAATCGCCTTTCCGGTCACCGCAAGACTTCGCGCTTCCCGCACAAGGGATCCCACCTGCTGATCCGCAGCATTAAAGGTCAAAATCCGCCGTGAACGCAAAATTCCACTAACAGCAGAAACGGTCAAAACACCAATAACCACCATGACGAGAATCAACTCGATCAAGGTATAACCACTCCTTTCTTTCTGAAGTCGGGATTTAATCATCCCATTATTATACCAGAAAAATCGATCTTTGCCGACCCTTATTTCACCACAAATCCAACAATCTTCCCTGGTACATAAATTTTCTTCACAATCTCTTTCCCTTCCAGGTATTTCTGCACATTTTCCAGCTGCATGGCTGATTCAATTGCTGCATCTTCGGTAATATTCGCTTCCGCCTCCACTTGTCCACGTAGTTTTCCATTCACCTGAACCGCCAAAGTAATAGTGGAAGAAACGGTTAAAGCTTCATTGTATTCCGGCCAGGATGTATTAAAAATGCTCTCTTTTTGACCCAGTTGTTCCCATATTTCTTCAGCCAGATGCGGTGCGAGCGGTGCAATTAAGCGCACAATCATCTTTTTCTGATCCAGAGAAAGTCCAGTTTTTCCCGCTCCATTGGTCAGTTCCATCAAGGCCGCAATAGCCGTATTGAACTGAAGTTTTTCAATATCCTGAGTTACCCGTTTAATGGTTCCATGAACTGCCCGCATTGCAGCGTCTTCATCTTTTACTTCCGTTTCTGATGTCATCAAACCATAAAAACGCTCCACAAATCGCGCGATTCCGGTAATTCCCTGATCGTTCCAGTCTCCACCATCGGTAAATGGTCCCATAAACATAAGATACATACGGAAAACATCACTTCCATACTTCTCCACAAACTCATCCGGACTTACCACATTGCCCTTACTCTTACTCATTTTAGCTCCATCCTTGGTTACCAGCCCCTGGTGCACCAACCGTTGAAACGGCTCATCGTGCGAAACAAAGCCAAAATCCTTCAAGGCCATATACACAAACCGCGCATAAATCAGGTGCATACACGCGTGTTCCGGCCCACCAATGTACATATCCACCGGCATCCACTCTTTCTCCAGTTCCGGATCCACAAACGTATCATCGCTTCCACCAGCCAAATACCGCAAATAGTAAAAGCTCGAACACACAAATGTGTCCATGGTGTCCACTTCCGGACGCCATCCTTCACCAAAAATCTTTTCAGTCCGTTCAATCAACTCTTTCGATTGTGCCAGAGGGGATGTTCCTTTCGGCTTAAATTCAACATCGGTTGGGAGCAGCCACGGCAAATGCTCTTCCGGAATCGGATGTGCTTTCCCTTCAGGATCGTACACAATCGGAATCGGCGCCCCCCAATACCGCTGCCGGGAAATAAGCCAGTCCCGCAAACGATAGTTCACTAGTCCCTTTCCTTTGCCATTCTCCTCTAACCACGAAATCATTTTCTTTTTCGCTTCAGCCGTCTTCAGTCCATTCAAAAAGTCCGAATTTACTGCTTCACCTGGTTCGGTAAATGGCTCCTCTTCAACATTTCCACCTTTAACCACCTCTTTAATCGCAATCTCATATTTCTTGGCAAACGCAAAATCGCGTTCATCATGCCCAGGGACCGCCATAATCGCGCCTGTTCCATATGACATCAAAACATAATCAGCAATCCAGATCGGCACATCCTCCCCATTAATAGGATTTTTCGCATACGCACCGGTAAAAACACCACTTTTATCCTTCTCCAGCTCACTTCTTTGCAGTTCCGATTTCCCGGCAACTTCATTTTTATAGGCCTCGACAGCATCCTTTTGATTACCGGTCACGATCGCATCCACAAGTGGATGTTCCGGCGCCAAAACCATATATGTTGCCCCAAAAAGCGTGTCCGGACGTGTAGTAAACACCACAATTTTCTCATCACCAACCTCAAACTCCACTTCAGCCCCCTCACTTCGTCCAATCCAGTGCTGCTGCATCAACTTGGTCTTTTCCGGCCAATCCAAGCCCTCCAAACCATCCAAAAGTCGCTGCGAATAGTCAGTAATCTTCCAATACCACTGTTCAAGCGGCTTCTGAATCACATCCGTTCCACTTCGTTCACACTTTCCATCCTGCACCTGCTCATTCGCCAAAACCGTCTGACAATCCTCACACCAGTTCACCAATCCTTTTTTCTTATACGAAAGACTATTGTTATACATCTGTAAAAACAGCCACTGCGTCCATTTGTAGTATTCAGGAGTCGATGTCGTCACACTCTTTTCCCAGTCGTACATCACTCCAATCCGGCTCAATTGCTTGGCCATGGTCTCGGTATTATGGGCGATAGATTCAGCAGGATGAACCCCTGTCTTAATAGCATAGTTCTCTGCAGGAAGCCCAAATGAGTCAAAACCCATCGGCTCAAAAACATGAAACCCTTTCATGCGCATATACCGTCCCCAGCTATCCGCCGGAGCATAGTTATACCAGTGTCCCACATGAAGTTTGTCTCCGGAAGGATACGGAAACATAACCAAATTATAGTATTTTGGCTTGGATGAATCGCTTAAGTCAACCTTATAGAGCTCTTCGTTCTGCCATTTTTCCTGCCATTTTTTCTCCACTTCTGAGGGATTGTATTTCTGCATGAAGACACGTTTAAAAAGATTCCGACCACCATTCTAGCGATCCTAAACCCCAAAAGCAACGATCTCATACGCTCCAAAGAGGAGGAAAATCCCATAAAAAACCGCAGCAATGACCGTTCTCCGTGCCATTGCCTTAAAGTTTGGCGTATATTTGGATGTGTTTGTTCGATTAAGTTGAAAGAGCGTTAACTCATAAACATAGGTCACTCCAAGCAATAAGCATAAACCAAGAACCACAGAAAAATCAGTGTAGAGCCAAACAATCGGACCCCACTGAACACCAAGAGGGATATTCCCAAGAGCATAGGATGCTAAAGCCAAAACAGAAATATGAGCGGCCTGATCAACCAAAAACGGACCAATATACTTTTTCGCGCCTCGTTCATAAATAATCTTCAGCCAGTCGATCAGAAAGTGAGCGGCAGCAATCAATAAAATCGCAGCCAGAACACTCATGTTCGGCATATAAACCGCCAGCAGGATAAAGGAGATAACCAAATGCACAGATCCATGAACAGCAATTCCAGACCACTTCCGCTGCTTCCACCTCACCAGTTTTTCAGGTTGAAGCACAAAATCTGCCAGAAAATGTGCCAGCAATAAGTAGAGAAAAATCATAGCTATCCTTGATTTTCGTTGCGGGTATTAACCTTGAGCCGGCTCAAAAACTCCTTACTAATACGACTCGCCATATTAGGATTGGAGCTGACCAGTTGAATAAAATCGTCTTTTGCGAGACGGAAACATTGTGTCTCTTCCACAGTTTTTGTCGATGCATTCCTTGGTTTTTCGCCGATCAAAGCCATTTCTCCAAAGAAATCATTATTTCCAAGCGTTGCAACCTCAACCTCTTCAGCCTCACTTGCAGCCGGATGATACACGCGAACCATCCCTGACTTAATAATGTAAAACGCATCTCCAATGTCGCCTTCATTAAAAATCACATGCTCAGGTGGATACAGTTCCAACGTAATATGCTTAATAATTTCATGGTGATCCTCTTCATTAAGGTCAGCCATAAGCGGGATCTGTTTGAGGATGTTGAGGATTGTAGTGATGTCTTCCTGGCTCATGTCTGACATACGTAAAAGGATTAAGAACTCTTTGTATTATAGCATGTTCCAAAAACCCAAAGCAAAACCACTCCAGGATTATTGACATAAAATAATAAATATGTCACAATATAACGATACGGTGGGTTATCACGTATCAATAAATAGACATAACCCTATGTACAACTATTGGAGAAGTAACAAGAATGTCATACTGACGGCGGTGGCATTATTCATGGTATCACTTACAGCACTCCTTTATGTACTCACTGGAGATATAACCGGAGAGCATGGCGGCCTTTCTGCAAACGTTGTCGACTCCATTTCCATCAAATCACAAATGGAACAGGAAAAAGTGTTCCGATCCATGGTAGACGATCATGTCGGTCCACTCGCAGTGGTAGAAACACATGGCCTTATTGAATTTGCGAGTTGGGATTTTGAATCCACAACGGGGTATAAAGCCGAAGCAATCAAGGATCAACTCTTCTACAGCTTCATTCATCCAGAAGATATGCCTCAATTTTTGGCTGCACTTGGAAAAGTAATCGCTACTGGAGAAGAGGTTCCAATGGTTGGACCATATAGAATCAGAACATCGGAAGGAGACTACCGTATGCAGGTCGCGTCATTCTATCCAATTAAAAACGCGGAAGGAGAGACAGAAAATATTATTTTTGCCATCCAGGATCTAACAGAAAACATTGAACCAGAGATAACCGATGAAGAGGAAAATTCTGGTTCAAATGACAAATCCATTCGCAATATGGAAGAAGAGGATGACACGCGGCTGGTGGTAGAGAAGGTATAGAAACTATTCAGAACCTTCTGAATCATCCTCAGGTTTTTCCCGGGCAGAAGTCAGCTCCATACTGGTCAGTTCCAAAAAGGTAAACGTCCATACTGTTGCGGCAAAAACGTGAATAGTTGCGCTTAAATATGAAGCTATATAGAGGAGGACCAGTCCTACGCTTCCAGCAACAACATAAGCAGCAAAAGGAATCGAAGCCGATGCAAAAAGATAGATAATCAGGAGCATCGCACCTGGAATCAAAAGAACAAACACAATCTGCAGTAAAATTCTGACACTAATAATGATCATTAAAATGATCAAAAGGAGTGTCTCTTCAAGGTGAGTGACCACGAGCGTTGAACTTTTGGCAATCGACTCAATCACTTTACGATCATCAATCACAATAAAAAACTCTGTATACGTAAAGAGGACCGCAACAAAAAGTCCAACAATAAAGTAAACAATCAAAATGGGCGTAAAAGTATTGAGCGCGTCCCACCCAAGATTTCGTGCCAAAAAACCGGCCCAGGTAAAAACACTCACAATACTAAAGGTCCGCACCAACCATGAATATTCGAAGATTGGCAGAAAGCTGAGAAGTCCATAGCGAATACCATCCCGCATCTTTACCTCCTGGCCGTTTCTTTTACGGGCTATCATTTGAATAATCGCACCCTGACAAAAAGAGGGCAGCAAAATATAGAAAATCCCCACAACTACTGCAGTAATAACCATTGGAACAATATATTCCCCATTGAAACTAAAAAATTCACGCGCCCTGAGAGCAACCTGCGTCAAAAAGGTCTGTTCCTGACCAAACAATGGCGAATTCACAAACGAAAGATACTGATACGCCACATAAAGAATTCCCACAACAGTGGATAAAACCGCAGGTAGAAAAGCATACCACTTAATAAGTCGCTTATTATTCTGTGTGAATTCCCAGGCCTCTCCAATAGTATTGCGGGCTTTTAAGCTCATTCAAGCCAAAAAATAAATTACTCCTTCCTATCATAAACAAATCATCAATCCTTGCCAAGAAGCAATGAATTTGCTAAAGTATCATCCGATCTTGATGTGCCAAAGATGATATGTTAAGATCCCCATCCAATTCTTTATTTACCTATGAAAAGAGCAACCAAAAAGAAGGTGATCACTAAGTATGCGACGCATCCGAAGGATACAGGATCTCCGCAGGTCCAGATCGCAATCCTGACAGAGCGTATCAATCAGCTTTCAAAGCATCTTGAATCGCATGCAAAGGACAATCACTCTCGTCGAGGTCTTCTTCAAATGGTGGGAAAACGAAGAAAACTACTCAACTATTTGCGATTGAATGAAAAGGAATCCTACGAGGACCTTTTGAAGCAACTAAAACTACGAAAATAAAGCCTTATACATATCCTTCAAAGAGGCGTGAAGCTCCAAGTTACAGGTTTAAGTCAAAGACCATGGTCTTTGCTTTGAACTTGTTACTTGCGGCAGGCGTTTTCTTGAGGGGTAATCTATATTTTAACCCCTTTTCTTTATGGAAAGCCAAAAATTTTCAATGGAACTTGCAGGCCGCGAGTTAACTATTGAGACCGGAACCTATGCGCACCAATCTCATGGTGCGGTAACTGTGTGGCTCGGCGACACAGTTGTTTTTTCAAGTGCCATGATGGGCGGTGCCAGACCAGGAACCGACTTTTTCCCACTCATGGTGGATTACGAGGAAAAATACTACGCAGCCGGAAAAATTAAAGGAAGCCGCTTCATTAAACGTGAAGGGCGACCTTCTGAACGAGCGGTACTCAACAGCCGCCAGATTGACCGGCCAATCCGACCACTCTTCCCAAAAGGGATGGTGAACGATGTACAGGTGATCTGTTCTGTTCTTTCTGCAGACCTGGAAGTTGAACCAGGACCAATTGGATTGATTGCTGCATCTGCCGCACTCACCATTTCTGGAATGCCTTTTGAAGGACCGGTTGGTGCAGTCCGAATGGGATACGTAGACGGACAATTAATCGTCAATCCAACCTATGAACAGGTGGACAACGGTCAGCTCGACCTGGTTGTTGCCGGAACAAAAGAGGCAATCACTATGGTTGAAGCAGCAGCAAGCGAAGTAACAGAAGATGTCATGATCCAGGCCTTAGAAATGGCACACGGAGAAATTCAAAAGATTTGTGATCTCCAGCTTCAACTCCGCGACGCGGTGAACCCAAGCCCATTGGAACCAACCATCGCAGAAAAGGACGAAGCTGCTGTTAAAGCGGTAGAAGGTGCACTCACAGAAGACATGCTTAACGGAGTGAAAGGTGTGACCAAAGGAGAAGTGAAAGACAAAATCCACGAAATCGAAGACCAGCTTATCGCTCAATTCGCTGCGCAGCTTGAGGCAGAGGACTTTAGCGAAGGTGATGTGAAAGAGGCGATTAATAGCATGTTGGAAAAGAACATGCGCAAGAACATCCTAGAAAAAGAAGCGCGTATAGATGGACGAAAAGTTGACGAAATTCGACCACTCTCTTCAAAAGTTGGAGTTCTTCCACGGCCTCACGGATCAGCCCTCTTCCAACGTGGAGAAACACAGGCACTTTCAATCGCGACACTTGGTGCGCCTGGTGATGCGCAAATCATCGACACCATGGATGTCGACGAAGAACGACGATACTTCCACCACTACAGCTTCCCACCATTCTCAGTAGGAGATGTGAAGCCGCTTCGTGGAGCATCACGACGTGAAATCGGACATGGAGATTTGGCTGAGCGCGCGCTCCTTCCAGTGCTCCCTGACAAAAAAGATTTCCCATACACCATGTGGGTTGTTTCAGAAATCATGACTTGTAACGGATCAAGCTCAATGGCTTCTGTGTGCGGATCAACACTTGCTCTTATGCATGCTGGTGTACCGATCAAGAAACCGGTTGCCGGAATTGCGATGGGATTGGTGGCCAAAGAAAAAGATATCGCGCAGGGATACAAGATCCTCACCGACATTCAGGGAATGGAAGATTTCGCCGGAGACATGGACTTCAAGGTAACCGGAACAGCAGACGGAATCACCGCTCTCCAAATGGACATCAAAGTAAAAGGACTGTCACTCGATATTATGAAAGAAGCGCTGGACAAAGCGAAACAAGGACGACTCACCATCCTGGAAAGCATGCACCAAACCATTGCCGAGCCAAACAAGGAGCTCTCCAAATATGCTCCAATGATCATGAGCATGCAGATCGATCCAGACCTTATTAAGATCGTAATCGGTAAGGGAGGAGAGACGATCCAAAAGATTACCGCTGAATGTGATGTAGAAATCGACATTGAACAGGATGGAGTGGTAAGCATCACTGCCAAGAACCAGGAGGATGGACAAAAAGCCATGGATTGGATTACACGGCTCACCTACGAACCAAAAGCTGGAGATGTCTTCGACGGAAAAGTGGTGAAGATTATGGACTTTGGAGCCTTTGTAGAGTTCCTTCCAGGAAAAGAAGGATTGGTTCACATCTCTGAACTCTCAAACCAACGCGTAAACCGTGTTGAAGATGTTGTAAAAGAAGGAGACGCAATCAAAGTAAAACTCCTTAAGAAAGATGAGAAAGGCCGATACAACCTTTCACATAAGGCGACATTGAGCCCGGATTCAAATCAGGGAGGAGAATCTACTCCACATCAGGGCTAGGCCGCGGAAACGCTACAGTCTACAATCTCTCTAAAATCAATTCTGTTAAAGCGCTCACGCATTGCCTCTCGGTAATCGTAGCGCTTTTTCGGATCTTCTTCTTTCCGGGCATTGTTAATCTCTTTAAACAGCCCATTAACAAGATGATAAAAACCTTCTCCCCAAAAATGATTATATCGACTGGTAGCAACTTCCGGAGCAACCTCTTTTGCGTTCGTCCGCTTGTTGATTTCTGCCAGATCCAGAAGCATCTGATCCAAATCAAGCGAACCCTCTTTAGCTAAATAATCATCATAGAATTTCTGGAGCCAGATATAAACATCTTGAATTCGCGCAACAATATAAGCATTCACAAATTCGGCCTTGGCCTTTTCACGCTCATCAGCCTGCAGAAAATCCTTCGTGCGATTAATATGGTGGGTAACCTCCTCTGCATAGGTGCGATACGGCTGCAAAAGTGGTCGTTCTTCTGTTGATTGGCATTGATCCTTTAAAGAATCCAGGTTTCGCATAATCTTAGCTCTTTCTCCACTGGAAAGAGGTTTATCTTGATCCAGTAATGAAAAACGTTCATGGAGCTGCTCCACCGTTGTCAAAAACGAGCCAAGAGGTGCCTGCATATCGGCAATATGTTTTTTGACACAAACCTGATCCTCTTCCAAATAGGTTCGGATACTGGCAATCTCCATGATTCGTGCATCCACAAATTTTGGAATTTTGGTAAAGCGGGCCCGGTGCGCACCGGGATTGTACCGTTTTTGAACCTCTCCATTTCTCAACTTATGATCCATCTGAAAACCAAAGGCATCCACAATAATCCGTTTCATCTGTCTCTTATGCTCGTTTGAAACATGTCGCAAATTATCTATACAGGTCATCATTTTACCCTGAACCGCTTGCATGTCAGCTTTTACACTATCCCAATCAGCACCAACCCTTTGTGACACATCCGCCATCGTTGCTTTTATGTGCTGCAAAGTCTGAATCTCCTCATCATAACTATCCCGAATATGATCAATGCGCCGATGAGCTCCATGGG
Organism: Candidatus Peregrinibacteria bacterium; assembly: GCA_020429235.1. Classification (GTDB taxonomy): domain Bacteria; phylum Patescibacteriota; class Gracilibacteria; order UBA1369; family UBA1369; genus JAGQLQ01. Next base: position 9,269 of record JAGQLQ010000018.1, read on the forward strand.
CATCAGTAAAATAAAGGATTTTTTTTCCTTTCCCATTTGGACTTTGTGTCCCCAATACATTCCCATCCGCATCATAGTAGAGGCGCAACCCACTCCCAATAGCTGGCTTTCGCGCACCTCTTCTCGGATGATCCACAGAAAGATCACTGTTGAGTTTTAATGGTGTAAGTTCGCCAAGTTTTGCTTTCACAGAAGGAACTGCTTGAGCATGATGAGCCAGACGTTGAGCAGCATTCAGTTTTTCTCCTTTTGGCAGTTTAAACTGAGCAAGTCCCAGATTTTCCAAAAGCCTGTCCGAGATACAAGCCGGATCCACAATAATGTCATCTAAAGAGGCTCGTTCAGCCCGGGCACGAGAGTACGCAACTCTCACAATTGGTGAACTTAAAAACTCCTGAAATGTTTTGAAATCTGTTCGAGCTGAGCGTTGAAAACCTTCCTCGGTCGCGCCTTTTCGTCCACCCATTGCCCATTGATCATTGTCCCGGATCTGTTCCAAAATCGCACGAATTCTGGCTGCAAATTTTGCGGCCATATTTTTTGTCTTACGAACTCCATACTCATCACCATCCTCATCTTGTATGAGCGAATCCAAAATGACATTCACTCTCTTTGAAAAAGGAGCAGAAAATTCACGATGTAATTCTTGGAATTCAGACAATTCAGATCCAAGTTCCTGCTCAAGCAGGGATAGGGCTGGATGTTCAACAGACATAGGAAACAAAATTAAAAACAAGGCTGCATTATGCCTCCCACCAGGCCTGGAAGTCAAAAATTATTGAGCCATCTGCATTAAATTTTCTTCAATATCGATGAGGAAGTAATTATCACCGCTCACATCCAAAATCCAGGTCTCCAAAACTTTATCCCATCCGGTTAAAAAGAGAATCCCAACAATCACCAAAAGCACACCCAAAGTCCTGCGAAACCAACCAGTCGGATTGGCAGCAAATTTAAGGCGTTGAGTCACCGCCCGCCCGCCGTATCCAATCGCCACAAGAACAGCAACAAGCCCCAGGGAATAAACGGACAGAGTCAAAACACCGGTCCAGAAATCCTGCGGCAAAACCGTTCCAATAATATAAAAGTAGGTTGGACTGCAAGTGGAGAAAACCGGGCCAAGCGCAGCGCCCAGCAAGATTGATCCTGCAAAACCGCCACCTTTACCCTTGGCGCTCTCCAATAATTTTTCGCTTTTATAAAGCCCAAGTTTCACCTGAATATGATCCCACAAAGTCGGAAAAACCATCGTGAATCCCAGCGCCAAAATAATAATCGCAGAAATAACACGCAACACATCCTCATCCAGTGAAAACAGATCTGTCCCAACCTTCAGGAGCAGCGTAAAAGCAAAAACAGAAATACCCAATGAAAGCCCTACAATCAAGGGTTTCCACGGATTTTTTTCAGTCACTGATCCCCCAATAATCACGGGCAAAAGCGTGAGCGTGCATGGAGCCAGAACAGTCAGGACTCCAGCCAGAAAAGCGGGGATCAGCATAGATTTTGCATTAAGATATAGCGGAACTAAGCCAAAGAATCTTCAATATAGCCCTTGAAGTCATCAAAGTTTGGATCCTGTCCTTGCCACACAACCTCCCCATTCGCATCAAGCACAACAACAGTTGATTGCACACGAACATTATATTCGTCTTTCAAGTCATCTTCAGTATCGTAATCAGCCTTAAGAATTGTGGTTCCCTCTGGGAAAGTATCAAGTTGAGCATTCAAATCACTATCCATTTTTCGACAAATAGGACACCAGTTGGCGTGAAAAAAGATCACATATGGTTTATCCCCATGAAGACTCTCGCGCTCAGAAGCGCTATAGGCCTTATAAACTGGTTCATTGAAAGCCACTTCCGCGCTAAGAGTTTCTGCGGACTCTTCAGAATCATCAACATCTGATTCAGGAGCAGTCCCAACAACCTCAATCGTCGCGTTCATTTGCTGAGACTCCTTTTGAGTGTCAGCAGAATTAGTTGGAACAGAATCTTCCGGTTCGTATGGAGTTGAAGCCATATTGCAACCGGCAAGAAGAGCCATTGTTCCAATAACAGCAGCAATATAAGAAATTTTCATAACTCAAAAGTTAAAAAATAGACAAGTTTTCCGTATTTCCTTTGGAGCGAGTGAAGGGATTCGAACCCTCGGCCTTCTCCATGGCAAGGAGACGCTCTAGCCAGCTGAGCTACACCCGCTCGTGCCGCCATAATGTACCCGAAATCCGGTAGTAGTTCAATCCAACCTTCTCCCACTCGATTTTAAGTTCAAAAAATGGTATAATAATCAGATACAAATATTTTCTTAACATCAAAATCATGAAAAATTTCAAAAAATACTCACCATTTGTGTACTTCTTTGGAGGGATGGAAGGCGGAGGAGAAAAAGCTCCTGAGTCTACCGATGAAGCGCCAAAGAAAGAAACAGAAGTTACTCCGGATGACGCGAAAGAAGAAGCAAAAAATATGACAGGAGGTGCTTTGGCCGGATTGGAAAAAGCTGAAGAGTTGAGTGAGGGAATATCAGATATGGAGGCAGTTAAACTGTACGATGAAAAAATCGACCCGGTACGGGAAATCATTGATTTCTTTAAGGCAAAAGAGAAAAACATAGAAGGAAAAAATCGTCAGCGACTGGAGCGGGCATTTGTAGCTGCCGGTGGTGAAGAAGGCCAATCAACCAAACCTTCCACATTGCCGCGCTACAGAAACTGAGCAAAAAGCCTGGATTCTGGAACACCAAATTCAAGCCATCACTGGAAAAAACATTTCAAATGGCACAGGCAGCAAAGAACGCTTACGAACAGTCTTAATATCAAGATTATGAAAAATTTCAAAAAATACTCACCATTTGTATACTTCTTTGGAGGGATGGAAGGCGGAGGGGAAAAGGCTCCGGAATCTACCGATGAAGCCCCAAAAAAAGAGACAGATGTCACTCCAGATAACGCGAAAGAAGAAGCAAAAAATATGACAGGAGGTGCACTTGCTGGATTGGAAGAGGCTGAAGAGCTATCTCAAGACCCACGCCTAAAGAAAAAATTAACAGAAGATGAAGCAATCGATATTTATGACAACATGATCGATCCTGTCCGAAAAACAATCGATTTCTTCAAAGGAAAAGAGTCCCAGGCAAAGAAAAGTCAAAAAGTTCGGAAAGCTGTAGAATCAGCATTTCTTGCAGCAGATGGAGATCCGGAAGCAATGGGACCTGGAGAGGTTGTAAAAGTATCAAACGTTCTCTATGGAGGAGTACAGGAACGCCAAAATGATGATGGATGCTATCGATACATCATTGATCAACTCAATGGAGAGGATAGTTCTAATCACCTGAACGCACTCATGCAGATGAGCCGGGGTCCACACTGGAAACGGTTTTCCAAGTGGCTCGACAAGCTCCACAAACGGAGAGGTGCTGCTGAAGAAGCTTTTAAAAAGGCAATGGCATAGGTAGCAAAGTTGCAATCCAACCCCAAAAGGCAGTAGACTGAAGTCACTGCCTTTTTTGAATGTACCATGGCACGACTAAATGGATACGTGAAGCGCGTTTCTGGCTCATATGCTTATGTGAGTCCCACGAACAATACAGCGGAATACCAGTTTGGAAGCCGCGACGTATTGAGTGGCGATTGGTCAAAAATTTCGTACGGAGACTATGTTTCTTTTGAAATTAAGGACAATCGGGCCAAAAACGTACGCATCATGCACGACAAACAATAGACTAACCTTTCACTTTTTTTCTAAAAAGGGATCGGATTTTCAGCATGCCGCTGGTAACCATAAATCCTTCCGCGCAAACAGCTCCTGCAAGGAACAGGGCAATCTGAGTGTGGAGGCCTGTTATGGCAAAGGCGATGAGAATAAAAATAACGGCAATAGAGAGCGCAATAACTTCGCGCTTGATGAGCCAGAAATCTTTTTCAAAAGCAAAGAGAGTAATAAGAATCAGGTCATAGCCATAAGAGATAGCTGCCAGAAGAAGCATAGTTGGAAGAAGATACCAGAACTCGGGGATGAAATATTTTTTATGCGTGAGCATTTCCAGGACTGTTGGACCAAGCAGCGATCCCAATGTCACCAGTAAAAAACCACTCACAACAAGAAGGATCAACACACGCTTATAAAGAGTGGCAGCTTTTCCCCAGTTTTTGGTTTCAAGGTACTGCTTGAATCCGGGGAGAACTGAGAACATGAGGAAGGTAGAGAACAGGCTCAAAACCTGCGCGATTTTGAAAGAGATATTGAATGTAGCAAAAGCTGCGTCCGTCAGAACTTCACGACTGAAAAATTCAGGAAGAAAGCGAAAATAAAGACTGTTAAGAATGTTAATAATACCAAAAGGCAGACTCAGTTTGAGGATTGTAAGCATAAAATCACCATCGATCTGCCATTTCCAGTGGATCTGTTGACGAACAAACAAAAGACTAAGACCAGAGGCAATAATAGCTCCGCCCAAAGTTGCTGCGAAAAGGAGTGGGATATTGGCAAGGGCCGCGCTCGGCGCAAACCACTGCGTGACGGCAAAAACTCCAAAAAGCGCGCATGCCCGCCCGGTCACAAGAGCAACGGTGGCGCGGCCCATCATATAGTTTGCCTGCAGCATCCCATCGCACACAGAAGTCACATAATCAAAAAACAAAGCCCCCGCAAAAAGCAGCGTCGCCACCAGGAACACCGGATCACTGCCACCAATCAATAAATATAAAAGCCCGCCGCCTAAAAACAAAAACGCGGTCACAACCCGCAAAATAAGTGCGTTTAGAAAAAGTTTCCCACTTTTGGGCTCTTCAGACATGGCACGGACCGTTTGTCCAAAAATTCCCAAGTTGGCGGCAACACTCAAGAACAGGGCGAATTCAGAAACCGAAGCATAAAAACCATAATCAGCCTCACTGAGATAATTGGAAATCAATTTCAAGGTCACCGCGGAAATCACCAGTTGAACAACTTTCCCCGCTAGCTGCACAAACGTGGAAAAAGCTATTTTTCGTCCGAGTGTTGGAAGAGCAAAACTTTTCATAGCTCAGTAGTTTAAGAGGAGGTTTCCTCAGATGTGTCTGGCGGGAGGACTTCCAAAAAGCGGCGCGGCCCGGTTTGAATCGGCTGGTCGCCCACATAATCATGCAGCGCATTATCCAGAACATCCCAGTCATAAACATAATCAGCGCCGCGCCGCGTCCCCACGTCATGCGTAATAATACCTCCATCCGCAGTGTATCCCTTCACCAGCACCACATGGTATTCCGGCCCCCCATTCGTAAAAAACGGATTATTCATAGCTTTTCCATCAAACGGCATAATCAAAAAATGTCCCTTTGCCAAAAGCTGTTTCAGATCCTCAAATGTTGGATCCTCATGCATGATCGACTTAAGCCCCAAATGCTCATCCAGAATCCGCGCAGTCTGCTCCATATCGGTATGCCAATAATCCCCAAACACCTCATTTTGCCAATCGACCATATCCAAAATTTCTTGATTAAACTCTTCAGCAGTCCATTCGTACTCATAGTAAGCATTGGCAGCCAGCAAAATACTGGCTTCCTCGCAGGCCTCCTGCCAGGGAAAGTCCCAGTTCGCAAAAGGTGCCTGTGCGTAAAAAGGCGCAGCCAGATTCAACTCTTCCGGTACTCTCACAGATTCTGGAGTCGATGCTTCTGCATCCATTTCATCTTCCGGAGCAGAACTTTCATCATCCAAAAGTGCAACGCTCTCTTCTTGTGACAAATCCCGAAAATTTACCTGCTGTGGAACAGGAGCTTTCTCATATTGTCCCATCTTTTTCCACAAAAACACCCCTCCACCTCCAAGGATGACCACGGCAACCAAAATAGCAATATATCGTTTCATCTTCGCAGATTGTACCAGCTTCATGGGCACAAACAAAACGGTTTACAACCCTATAGCAAAATTGATACCATCATACCCTTTAATACATTCAACATGAGTGAAAAAAATGACATCGAAGTGGATGACAAAGAGCTGGCAAATTTTCTTGGACCACTTTCAAACGACTTTGTAGAACAGGATTCACAGGCCGACCAGGATCCGGAAGACTCCATTCCGACCATGCGTCCCCCAGAACCAGAATACGACCCGGAAGAAGATCGGATTACGGTCCAGCCTTCAGAATCTCAAGTATACCCACCTCCAGAATTTGAAAATCCAAAAGTGAACTACGATCCTGAAAAAGGCAAACTATCAGTGAGTCTCAATCGCAACCATGAAAACTTTGGCAATCAGTTGAGAGCAGTTATGCAGAAGGTAGAGGAAATTCGCCAGAAGTTTAACATCTGGAGCAAGCAGAAGCAGGATGGCGAAAATTTGGTTATAACCTTTCAATTTCCACCATCCCAGAAGAACGATTAAGCATTAATCGGAATCTTCTTTCCTTTCTCCAGATTCTGTCCCTTTTTTGGAAAAGTCACAGTAAGCATGCCATTTTTGAAGTCAGCCTTGGCAGCGTTAGCGTCAATCGGCTTGTGGCTGAAATCAAATGAACGCTGAATATGTCCATAGTGGCACTCTTTACGAATGAAGTGCTTCTCTTTTTGTTCTTTTTCGGTCCCGATCTCCGCTGAGATCATCAAACGGTTATCGGCAACATCCAGATCAATCTTTTCCGGATCAACCCCAGGCAATTCAGCCGAGATAATAAAATCTTTTTCAGTCTCCTCAACATTAACCCTCATGTCTGGCAGAGGATTCATAGGAAACATATCTCCAAAAAATGGATCATGAAAAGGTGATAAAAACCTCATGGTAATGTGGGTTAAAGAATAAATTTAGCACTCTTAATTATAGAGTGCCAGCAATTTATCCGTCAAGATTTTTCTATGTCATTTTAGAAGAAAGAAAAGATTCCTGCTTTGCTCAACAGAACAGAAACCATGACCGCGGTTCCTAAAAATCGCCGCCACAGATTCACGCCGGAAAAAATTTCCATCCAGGCCCACGTAAAAAGCGCGCCAAACGAAATCAAATCCAAGAACACAATCAACGTTTCCGGCAAAGGCAGCCATGTGGCAACCATTGTTCCAAACCAGGCAATTAATGGCGCGTTTGGCCATTGCGCAATCACAACCTTGCCATTTTCGTCCTTAAAAAAAGAGGTCAAATCCATAAACAAGGGGGGGAAAGGTTTATATAACAAAGTATACGTTTATGATTCACAGTTTACAAACTCCCTAAAAATACCTATACTGGGTATAGGTATAAATAAAAGGTAAAATGATTGATCCATTTAAAACAAAGGCCATAAATCGACTAAAACGTACAAAAGGGCAAATCGAAGCCATTATAAAGATGATCGAAAAAGATGAATACTGCGTAAACGTACTCACGCAAGTACTTGCGGTACAGGGTTCAGTAAAAAATCTGGCTCCTCTTATTTTAGAAAGTCACCTGAACACCTGCAGTATTAATCACCTTACATCAAAAGACCCAGAGCAGAAGGAGAAATTCATTCAAGAACTCGTAAAAGCATTTCAATTTTCAAACCGGTAGTACACAGACGTCATCGCTTTAACCCAGTGACTATGGATACAAAGAACACAACAAAACAGTTCCACATTCCGGACATGGACTGCGCTTCCTGTGTTTTTCATGTAGAAAAGGATCTTAAAAAGCTTGAAGGCGTGCAAAAAGTAAGCGTCAATTTCGCTACAGAAACAGCACAGGTAGAGTTTAACCAAGAAAAAGTTTCAGTTGAGAAGATCATCGAAACCATAAAAAAAGCAGGCTATACAGCCAGGGAAATAGAGCAGGCAGATCGGCAAAAGGATGAAAAATCAGCCCCAATGGAGCACCAAGGACATGACATGCAGGGGGAAGACCATTCAATGCACGCGGCAGCCGAATCGGACAAAGAGATCAAATCCAAGTTAAACAAGGTCATTGCTGGATCCATTGGTAGCGCAGTAATTCTCCTCATGGATTTCTTTATAGACATTCCCTCAGAAGGGATGATCGCACTCTTAATAGCGCTCGGTGTCCTCATATATACAGGCCATGAATTCTATGTCCGCGGGATTCCAATTTTTCTAAAACGAGGACGGCCCAATATGGATACGCTCGTAGCTCTTGGGGTTTCAACAGCTTTTCTCTACTCCTCCTACAACATTCTTTTTACAAACATCCACGAAACCTATTTTATGGATGCCACCTTTATAGCAACGTTCATCATGTTGGGAAGATACCTAGAGGCCAAGGCCAAAGGTCGTGCAAGTCAGGCTATAAAAAAGTTGCTGAGTCTTGGCGCAAAAATGGCGCATCGAATCACTTCAAAAGACAAAACCGAAGATATTCCCGTAGATCAGGTCCAAAAAGGGGATCACCTCATCGTTAAACCAGGAGAAAAAATTCCCGTCGATGGAATCATTACTGAAGGCGTTGCCACAATTGACGAATCGATGGTCACCGGCGAAAGCATCCCATCCGACAAACAGAAAGAGTCAAGCGTTATCGGAGCGACGATCAATGGCAATACCAGTTTCACTATGAGGGCAGAAAAAGTGGGCAAAGAAACTGTGCTCGCGCAAATGGTAAAGCTGGTCCAGGAGGCGCAAATGAGTAAAGCTCCAATTCAAAAGTTAGTCGATGTTATATCAAACTATTTTGTCTGGGCTGTCTTGGGGATTGCCGTCATAACAGCAATTGGATGGTATGCAAGTGGCGTGGGGTTAAGCACCGCTATAATTCATACAGTAGCGGTACTGATTATAGCATGCCCATGTGCTCTGGGGCTGGCGACACCAATCTCCATCGTGGTTGGTTCTGGAAAAGGTGCCAGCATGGGAATCCTTCTAAAAAAGGCAGAAAGTCTGGAAAAAATGCACAAAATAACGGCCGTATGCTTTGACAAAACAGGAACTATTACCGAAGGAAAGCCTCATGTAACAGACTTTGTAGTTTACGAAGTTCCAAAAGAAACATATAAAGAGTTTTCCCTTGGCAAGGTGTCTCCGGAAGATAAAAAGGAGTATGAGAAGGAGCTCGTTCGCTACGCCGCCTCAATCGAAAAACAATCAGAGCATCCTCTGGCCACAGCTATTACCAAGTACGCTGTAAAGAAAGACATCCAAACTGTGAAGGTTCAAGACGTTGAGGCTAAAACAGGAAAGGGGATAGAAGGAAAAATATCTGAGCACAAAATCGGCATCGGAAGTAAAAAGTTCTTAACAGAAAAAGACATAATGCGCTGCTCCGAGCTCGACAAAGAAGCAGAAAAGTTGGCAAGACAGGGGAAGACGGTGCTATTCCTTTTTATCGATGGGAAGCAACGAGCAATATTTGCCCTTCAGGATGAGGAAAAAGAGAGCTCTAAAAAAGCGATTCAACGTCTTCAGAAGCGAAACATTAAAACTGTCATGATGACCGGCGATAACGAAGCTGTAGCCAAACAGATCGCAAAAAATGTTGGTATAGATCAGGTGCTCGCGCAGGTCACACCAGAAGAAAAAGTCGAAAAAATCAAACAGCTCCAGCAAGATGGCGACTTCGTCGCCATGATCGGCGACGGCATCAACGACGCACCTGCGCTCGCCACCGCTCAGGTCGGCATCGCCATGGGGACCGGCACCGACATCGCTATTGAATCCGGAGATGTCGTGATCGTCAAAGGTGACCTCTCAAAAGCTGTCGAGGCAATAGAGCTCTCTGAAGCCACCCTCCGCAACATCAAGCAAAACCTCTTTTGGGCTTTCATTTACAACACCGTCGGCATTCCAGTGGCAGCCCTGGGCTTTTTAAATCCAATCTTCTCCGCCGGAGCCATGGCCTTCTCTTCAATAAGCGTGGTCCTCAACGCCCTCAGACTCAAAAGGTTCCGCACCATCACAACAGAATAAACGTATTTTTTAACCCCTTTTACCATGAATAAACTTAATGCGCACGCCTTGGGAGCAGCATCAGCACTCCTTGCAGCACTCTGCATGCTTGTCATAGGCATACTCGCCATGATGGGAGTGTATATGGAGGCCTATCAAATCATGAAAGCATTCCACATATGGTTTGATGCAACACTCATCGGCACACTCATTGGTATGGTAGAGGCTGGAGTTATCAGCTACATCGCCGGCTACCTATTTGCAGAACTCTACAACCGCCTTAGCAAATCCTAACCTCCACCATCATGATGAACTCTTTCAATCCTTCTACAACATATCTACTGCACCACATACATATTATTTTTGCCGTAACAGCGTTAGTTGGCACAATCCTTTTTATCTATTGGGCTACAAAACATCTGGACAAGAAAAAGCTCACAAGCTGGATTATTGGGCTATTAGCAGTAGGGATTATTGGGATGTTGCTCACGTCCGCCTATGGCTGGAACGCTATGGGAGATCACATGATGCACGGTCATATGTACGACGAACACCTAGCAAATGAACATATGGAAGACGAAACATTGAGCCCCGATCAATGGCGTCAACACATGCTTGAAGAAATGAATGAACATATGCAAGCATCATGAAGAAATTGCTCATTACATTTGTAGTATCACTCGTTCTTACAGGATCCGGAACTTGCTTTGCGGCACATCCTGCAGCCGCTGAGCAAGATGCTGGATTTCACCCCGTAAAACAAAAAACAAGCATACAGCGCCTGTCCGACTGCCAAGGCGAGCAATGCTTCAAGAGAACTACAGTCCCATGTTGCCAACAGGTATCAAGTAGCGCTGCCCCAGCTCGCAACAGCATCCAACAAAAGTATAAGAAAAATAAACACAAAACGGGGAAAGTTTTCTATAAGGATCCGAAAGAACGCTATCAGAGTCTTCAAACAGTATTAAACAGAAGGACCGCAACCTACTTAAGCACGCCGCATCAGAGCTTCACAGGCATCATGAAAGCAGTCCAAAGAAGAGAATAAGATCAATACATGAACGTGTATTACTTATAACCTCTTACTTTAACATGCAAAAAAACAATCGAGGGCTAATTCTAGCCATAATATTCGCTTCAACTGTCGTATCAGGGTCACTTGTATTCTTTGGGATGCAAATAACCGGGGCACAAGAACCAGAAAGCGTGACAAATGAAGCTATTGCTCAAGGAATAGAAAATTACATAGCGCAAAAACAGGAAGAACAATTCCAGCAGCAGCAGACAGCAATGCAGCAAAAAAACGACCTGGTAAAAAACGCAAAACCAGTCGATCCTCAAAAAGACCATATTCGAGGAGACAAGGGATCAGAGATTTCGCTCATAGAGTTCTCCGACTTTGAATGTCCTTTCTGTAAAAACTTTCATGGAACTGCAAAGCAAGTGCTCGATAACTATGACGGAAAAGTCAATTGGGTGTATCGTCACTATCCATTAAGCTTTCATGATCCGTTAGCCACTCGCGAAGCAATCGCGACAGAATGCGCCAATGAGCTTGGCGGCAACGACAAGTTTTGGGAAATGGCAGATCTACTGTTCGATAGAACAACATCAAATGGTCGAGGCCTTGACCCAAAGAGCTTACCCGATTTTGCCGAAGAAATTGGAATTAACAAAGCCAACTTTGAAGCCTGCCTGGAAAGTGGAAAATTTGATGATCATATAGCCCAAGATATGAGTGATGGAGCAGCAGCAGGAATCACCGGAACACCGGGAAACATCCTTATAAACAATAAGACCGGTGAAACAGTGCTGATCGAAGGCGCACAACCACTCGAAGTTCTAAAGGAAAATATCGACAAACTCCTAGAAACATAATCCCTTACAACAAGAACCTATGAAAAAAATTATTCTCAGCAGTATAGCCATCCTGGCAGCATTAACGCTCGGCGCATGCAGCAATACAGAAAGTGTCGCGCAAGGAGATCCGACACAAATGTCAGAAACAGGATCAGGCCGAATATCAGTCATCAATAACAGTTCATTCGATTGGGGGGATATCAACATCGAAGGTGGAGATGTAGAACATGAGTTCACTCTCAAAAATGTTGGCGACGAGGATCTGATCATCAAGAGTGCCAACACCACCTGCATGTGTACTACGGCTGTGGTAGAAACGCAAGACGGCATCTCACCAACCTTTGCCATGCATGGAAGCGTCCCTTGGGGAGTCGCCGTTAAGCCAAACGAAGAATTTACGGTAAAAGTCATTTTCGATCCAATGGCACACGGTCCAAGTGCAACTGGCCCAATCCAAAGATCCGTTTACCTTTACACAAGTTCAAAACCCAATGCCCAATTTGCACAGGTCACTCCCGAATCCGATGGGAGTGCTGTGACCGAACTTAGAGTCGCAGGAGACGTGTTATCCAAAGCCGACTACGAGCAAAAAAAAGGGGACTTTGCCTTTGTGGAAACTGAGTTTGACTTTGGAATACTCAAACAAAGCGGAGGAATCGTTACCCACGATTTCGCTTTTGAGTATATCGGTGAAGACCCTATATCAGTCACCGCGACCCCAACAAGTTGTGCCTGCACCACGGCAGAAATATCACAGAAAGAGTTCGAAAAAGGAGATAAAGGCACCCTCACTGTCGCGTTTGACCCCAATCTCCACGAAGAGCCCGAAGGTCACTTCTTCAAAACTGTCTCATTAGTTACAGAGCCAAAACTTGAAAAACAACCAGAAGTAAAAATCTGGGCAGAAATAGATTTGGATCTAGGACCAGAGGCATACAAGCTCCAAGGAGAGCACAACGAAGACGAAGATCATCTATAAGGCACTCAAAAGCTTATAAAACCCCAAGCGCGCAAAGCACACGACACAGAGCAGGAAATCAACCTGCTCCTGTCATTTCCATTACTGCGCTACCCATCCACCATCCACCGTCAATGTTTCACCAGTTATATAGCTGGCATCATCCGAAGTCAGAAACGCCACAGCTTTTGCAATCTCTTCCGGTTTCCCCACGCGACCCATTGGAATCTGCATGAGAAGACCTTTTCTCGACTCTTCCTCTGACAACATTCCTTCTGTCATGCTCGTTTCAATTACACCAGGAGCAACAGCATTCACATTCACATTATACGGAGCCATTTCAAGCGCCAGCTCCCGGGTAAGATTCACAATCCCACCCTTCGACGCACAATAAGCTGCAGTATTCGGAAATCCAATCTCTCCGGCAATCGAAGCGATTGAAACAATTTTTCCACTTTTTTGCTCCATCATAATCGGCGCTACCGCTTTGCAGGCCAAAAACATCCCTTTCAAATTAATATCCAAAACAAAATCCCAATCCTCTTCACTCGTTTCGGTTATAGGACTTTGCTGCACAACGCCCGCGTTACTGACCAGAATATCAATCCTTCCAAACTTCTCCAGAGTCTCTTGTACCAGCCGATCAACATCCTCTTTTTTTGAAACATCACACTGCACGCACAAACTCTCACCTCCATCCGAAGCAATCACAGAACACACTTCATCACACTCTTCAGTATGGCGACTCGTCACCACAACCTTCGCGCCTTCACGGGCAAGTTCAAGAGCAATCGCCCGACCAATTCCACGTCCGGAACCCGTTACAATCGCAACTTTATCTTTGAGCTTCATAATAAATGCTTAAGAATATGTCCCATTATAGCACATCCTCTGCAACATTTTCTTGAAAGAAAAATGACAACAAGACTGTAATAAACAGAGACAGTACACCTTTACCAAAAGAATGAAATGAAATGAAAAGAATAGTCGCCGTTATGCTTACCACCGCCTTCCTTGCCGGATGTTCCCAGAATGTGGAAGCTGAACCATCAGTAACTTCCGACCAACAGTCATCAGAACAATCAGCCATTTTTACAATGGAAGATATCCAGACTCATAATCAGAATGATGACTGCTACACCACTATCGAAGGCAAAGTCTACGACATCACACCATTTGTGCTCCTTCATCCTGGAGGAGAAGAGGAAATCACCAGGATTTGCGGGAAAGACGGAACAGCCATGTTCGCGCAGCAGCATGGAGGAGATCGCCGACCTGAAAATCAGTTGGAAGCCTTTTACATTGGAGAACTGGCGGAGTAGAGGATTCATCACTTTCGTTGTATGAATCAATACGCTAGAGTGGAAAAAATAATTCTGTCCCTTTTTATGAACATAAAATCTTTACAAGAAAAGCCACTCACAATCCTTGAAGGTTTCAGCAAGATCATTGCTTATGTGGTTTGCATAGGACTTCTTATTGCTTCATCAATTATCGTTTTCACTGCTTTTCAGTCCCTCTTAAATCAAGACCTGAAGTTAGCCATCCAGGACGGACTCTACGTCCTTATCCTACTCGAAATGTTCTACGTAACGCGCTCTTTTATTCGACACGGATCAATCAATGTTTCCATTGTTGTAAACGTTGGAATTATTGCAGCCATTAAAGAGATGATTTTCCAGCTCGATAACCTGACCATGCAAACAGCTATTGGGTTTGGTGTAATCTTCGTCACACTCGGGATCACTTATCTGATGGAAGTGATCTACTACAAAAAAATCTTCAAAGAAAAAATGCAGGGTTAGAAGATGAGAAAAATGATAAAAAATGGCTGAATAAAGGGTAATAGTTCTAAATGCAACTCATTTGCATTTAGAAGAGGAAGCATGTATTATCCCAACAGCTCTTTCACAATCGGAGGAACAGGAACAATGGAAAAGCACCGAATCTTCAGGATCTTCCTCGTAATTTACGCGTGCTTTATGCTCTTGCACGCGCTACATCTTTCATGGCATTCGTGGATCGTGCCTGCCAGTCTCTTCGCCGGATTCATATTCGCGGTGGCTGCGCATACCCGTCACGGAGTCACGACATATCTACTAGTGCTGCACATGAGCTTGGAGTGGATGGCTCACGCCCGCCACGGCTTCCAGTATCCACCAGGTGAAGCAATCCTTCACGGAATCCATGCCTGCCTCGATATAGGGCTCCTCTACCATGCTGTACATGAACACGTTCGCACAGCAAGGATGGGGAAAACAATCTATACAGGAATCATTGTTGGTTTAGGACTCATGTCCATAAGCTGCTATCAGGGAGCGTCCGACAATCTTTCCAATTCAGAGCTGATCGAGGAATCACACGATCACTCACATCACTCAGAAGGCGGCATCCCGGTGGAACCATTCCTGGTTGGAGGCATCTTCGGATGCATCTTCTACCACCTCCGTAAAAGAGGGCATATTACGGAGCGATCTTGAGGCAACGCGATCTTTAAGATCGCTCCGCCTCCTTAATAAAGTGTGAAAATGAAAACAAAAATATCGCACATCCATACAATAAAAGGGAGGCTTCATGCCTGCCGACACCATGATTTGCAGTGTCTTTCAGATCTCAAAGCTCTTCTTGAAAAAAGGTTATTAGAGAATAAAATTAATGCTTCCATCTCTCACCGCGTCAAAGATACAGATTCAATGGTTTACAAGATCAAGAGAAAGCAGTGCAAGTTCCATGAGATATGCGACCGACTAGGTATGCGTATTATTGTGGGAAAAGTAGAGGATTGTTACAAGGTTCTGCACATCTGTAAAGACAGTTTCTTATATGGATCAGAGAGCATAAAAGATTATATTATAAGCCCGAAGCAGAATGGCTATCAGTCATTGCATATCCTCATTAATCCACCCTGTAGCTCGCATGATCAGTGTGTAGAGGTCCAAATCCGGACATGGGATATGCATTGTGAATATTTGTCTGGAAGAGCCAGTCATGACAACTACAAAAAGGAAAAGTATGGGGTTGAACCAAGATTGAACCAACGCAAAACAAAAAATCCTAAAAGTTATATTTAGAAATGGTGCCGAGGGGCGGAATTGAACCACCGACGCAGGGATTTTCAGTCCCTCGCTCTACCACTGAGCTACCCCGGCATGCTTCAGAGCAGAAAAACCTTACCGCATCACTCAAGAAAATTCAACGAAAAAGAGAAAGCTAAGCCAGGGTGGAGAATAGTCAAAAAATAATAAATATGTTATAGTAATAAAAGGCAAAGACAAACATCAAAACCAAAATGAACGGGTTCAAAAAAAATATCCTCAAAGTAGGACTGCTGAGTGTGCTAACCTTCCTCAGCTATTTTTTAGTGATTTCGCTCTACATTCATAGCACCAGCCTCTTTCTTTCCACTTTTGGAGCAGCCCGACTCCCATATGCCATACTTGCCAGTGCCGGAGTAATCCTTCTTTTCTCGATTCTCAGTGCCTGGCTCGCCACCAAACTCAACGCCGCCCGCATCCTCTTCGCCGGCCTCGCCCTCCTTGCCGCCACCTACGGCAGCCTCCCATTCCTTGGTGGCTCGCCCTTTCTCCAGATCCTCATCTACCTGGCAGCAACCATTTTCCTTTTTGGTTTCCTTGACGCGTCAGTTATCAACTTCTCAACCTCATTCCTTACACCACTCCAGGCAAAAAACAACCTTCCCATCATCAACAGCTTCTACAGCTTGGGGCTCATCGTCGGATCGTTCCTGGTTGTCCACTTCCAGGAACTCCATAAAAACATTGGTTTGGGAATCATCCCAGCTATAAGCCTGCTGGCGATCCTCCTCTTCGCCCTTCTCATCAATCAGATCTTTCGTAAAAACAAGCCGGAGGAAAAGAACAAAAAAGCTGCCCCAGACGCCTCTCTCTTCAGGAAAAGCATTAGATATGTTTTTAAAGAATCCGAGCTTTTTAAAACCCTCGCCTTTGCTGTCTTCCTCCTCAGTGGTATTCACGAACTCACAACCTTCAAACTCCAGGCCACTTTTGCTCAAAACTTCAGAGGGGAAGAGCTCACCAACATGCTCGCTATGGTCTACCTTATCCAGAGCAGTATTACATTTTTCCTCAACCTCTTCATTGCCAACAAACTTCTTTTTCGCTTTGGAGTCGGCAACATGATTCTCTTCATGCCAATCCTCATGGCAGCAACCCTTACCGCTGCTTCAGCTCTTGGATTCACTCCACTTGTGGTCGTTATCTTTTTCTTTTCACTTACCATCAATCGCTACTCATACATGCCCGTGGCTATCACCCAGATATACGAAGTGGTACCCGAAAAGATGAAGCAGTCCGTCTACTTTCTTATTCAGGGCGGAGTGAATGCCTTCTCAAAAGTTTTCTTTGCAGCATCACTCTTGGTTTATTCATTCGACATAACGCTCGAAAAAACACTCAATACCGGAATTCTCTACTTCCTTTTGGCAGTGGTGATTGTCGTGCTCTATAAAATGCGCGAATCCTATCTGGCAAACCTGAAAACCAATCTTTTTCGGGAAAACCAATATCTCAAGCACCAATCCATAGAGCTTCTTGCTGAAAAATCCAATCGCGACAATGGGATGGTCTTTCTTCGCCGTCTCCTGGCTCTCCCGCACGAAACCGAACAGTCGCGCATTAAGGCTATGGGAAGCTTGGGGATCATTGCCAGTTACGATTCAGTGAGTGACCTCCTTCCAATCATTAAGGGAGAAAACGTCAAAGAGACCTATGCCGCTCTCGACGCCATTGAAAAAATCCTTCAACAAAAAAAAATTAATGACTATCCACTCACCAAGCACACACTCCTTCAGGCATTCAAATCAATACTCAGCGAAGATCGTCCGCTCTACATCAAACAAAAAGTATTAGAGATGCTTCGATTTTTTAATATGGAGGATGTAGTTACCTTCCTGGAAGAAGGGTTGTCATCTGGAGATTCGCAGGTGCAAATGAACGTGCTGGAAACAATTGGAGGCTTTCAGGACAGGGGAGTAATATCGTACCTTCAGCCATATCTGGACCACGAAAATAAACAGCTCGCCACGGCCGCAATTGCAGGACTCTGGAAATTTGAGGATATGAGGCCATACCTTATTAGCCGTATGGCTGTAATCCTTGCTAATACAAACAAGGGAATGGTTTCTGCCGGGCTCTATCTCATCAGCCAGACCCATGCAACATGGGAGAAGAAATACGTACTAAAGTATGCAGCATCAAAAAATCTGCATCGTCGTCTGCACGCGCTCTTCACTCTCACCAAAGTATGGGGGAGCCGCTATATATCACGTCTCATGATTCCTTTAAAAGAGGTAATGAAGGGTGACAATATAGATGAGCAGGAGTTTGCTCTTTCACAATATTTGAAACTTGATGAAGCAACAAAGTACCGCATCATCCATGAAATTCGCCAACTCCCTGAAGAGACAGCTATAAAATTTGTCGAAGCCTTTCAGAACTCCCGCTATATCTTTACCGAAGAGCTGGAAGAGTTGTCATGAGGAATCCATATAAAAAAAGTTATTCCACCCCTTGACATATTAAAAAATATTTGATAATATTATATGAAACGCTCGAAAACGAAAAGACATTTGAAAACCAGATTAACCATTTCCTCTCGAAGATAGGGAGAGAGCTGCCAGAAACTACTGGTATTGTGAGCCCCTCCTCTCATACTAGCTGGTTCCTGTCAGCTCCCTCCCTAGGCTTTAGGGTTGAGCAAGACTCATAAGGTTCCCTAACCTTATAAGACTTCTCTGCTTTCCGATCTTAGTCGGGCTTTGCGTACTAAGAATCCGG
Source organism: Candidatus Peregrinibacteria bacterium (assembly GCA_020429235.1). Classification (GTDB taxonomy): domain Bacteria; phylum Patescibacteriota; class Gracilibacteria; order UBA1369; family UBA1369; genus JAGQLQ01. The sequence continues at coordinate 27,729 of JAGQLQ010000018.1, forward strand.
TAACAAGACTCAATGTGCACCTTATCGATGCCACTTGGTGCTCAACCCTGCTTAGGGACCCCTTTGCTTTCTCTCTTAAAAAGAGACTGCAAAAAAGTCCTTGAAATCCTGGAATCAAACTGTTAATGTGCCCTCCTTTTTCAAATCGAAGATAGGGAGAGAGCTGCTAGTGAAAGGTGAAGACCCACCTCCTCGCCCTCACTGGCGGCTCCCTCCCTAAGCTTCTTTGAAGCGGGGAGTACATCTGCGACCAAGAGTCCCCCAGGTTCTTGGCGTACTTTTCCTTTTCGTCTGGTGGGCTTGTTAGGCCAGACAGTAGAAGGTTGAGAGTGGACTTCACTAGTTGATCGATGATGTTTTGAACTTCGGTTCAGACGTCAAGAATCAGTTCGTGAGAGATGTTCTGACTTTCGCCGGAGACGGCAAAAGAGAAGAAACTGCCCTAGAAACCCATCGTTTTTGGAGCGTTCATTGGCGTATAACCCCTTCTTGGGGTTTAGGGAGGACTTTGACAGTCTTGCTTCAAACAAGAAGCAAAAACCAGAGTAAAAGACCCGAGACTTGGGTCATTTCTGGATTGTGAGTGGTCAGGAGATTTGACCCACAGTCCTCGAGATGACCCAGCTCCCGGGTTTTTTGCTATACGTCACAATTGGACCACAAACCTAATCCTTCAGCACGGGCAGCTTTTGACAAACCTTCAAACTCTTCACGACGCTCATAATTTTGTTCATCAAGATGAAACTCTTTAGCCGCCCCTTCCTGTAAAAGAACCTCATTTAAAACCTCTCCATTATCCAAAGAAACATACTTTAATTCCCGGCCATGAACGTCCAGCTCTCCAACACCACTATCTCCATCCAGTCGAACTTCACGTTCATTCTTAAAAAAATCCGCCGCGACCCGGGTTGCCTCATCAGCAAAACATTCATGAATATCATGATTCGGACCTGCATGTTCAGGCGCGTCCACACCAATCAACTGCACCTGTTTAACCTGCCCATTCTGCATCACAAGCAAAGAATCAGCATCAAAAACATGCAAAACCTTCGCTTTGGTCACGGTAAGAGGGAGAACAATAAATTGGTAGATCAGGAACACTATCAGTGCCAAAACCAGAAGTCTTAATATCCAGGCAATAATCCGCATAACACTATAAAAAAAGAGGAGCCGATGCTACCACCGCGCTCCTCAAAGTGCAAGCAAACAAGCTTATCGCCCCTTCGCGTGCTCTGGCACCGGTTTATTATTCCGGATAATTTTCACTTTCATCTTTGGAAGATCTTTCTTCCTGGCCTTCTTTTTTGTCGATTTTTTAGCCGATTTCCGGGCTGGCTTAATCGCAACTTTCACAACATCATCCAGCGTTTTAGCAAACTTAATCGTCACACCTTTTAGAATCTGTTTTGGAATCTCTTTGAGATCCTTTCTATTCTTTTCAGGAATAATAATCGTTTCAATTTTTCCTCTTTTGGCAGCCAAAAGTTTCTCTTTTAATCCACCAATTGGCAGAATCCGGCCACTCAAAGTCACCTCACCGGTCATGGCCACCTCACTTCGGATTTTCCGTCCGGTCAAAAGTGAAATCAATGAAGTACAGATAGTAATACCAGCAGAAGGACCATCCTTGGGAGTTGCTCCCTCCGGCACATGAATATGAATATCAG